>JBMFPI010000113.1:0-9912 GCA_049969195.1 Armatimonadota bacterium | reverse complement strand
CTTAGGCCGACGGTCTGGGTAGACGGCGAAGAACTCTTCCGGGGCAACATCTCGAGCGAGCTGGTCTCATACTGGATACCGCAGTTCCGGGTCGCCGGGCGGCGGGTCAGGGCGAGCGCAGTCATCTTCGCTCCGCTCGACCGCCGAGGGTTCATCTGCGTGCTTACCGTCGAGAACGCGTCGCAGGAGCCGGTCGTGCTCGAGGCCGGCTGGCGCGGTTGCTGGGAATCAACATATCACGCGGCGAACCTGCCGAAGCTGATGGCGGGAATGAAGCACGCCTGCATAAGCTCATATCTGCCCGGTGTGCCGGTGGTGGAGTATCGCGGCCATACACCGTTGTTTGCGATAGCACTTGTGCCCGAGGAGGTTGTTAGAGCAAGTGTAAATGAGGGCGAGGGGAACGCGGGGGTGGACCGATCCGGAAACAGCTTGATTGCTCAACCGGGTGTCCCGTTGTACTTCGCTCTGGTGGACGAATACACCCTCGCGCCGGCTGAACGTAAGGACCTGCCGGTTTACGTCGGGATGGGGCTTGAGGAAGTTTCCGCGATCGCATCCGCGCAGGAGCTGAGGGTTCAGGGTTGGAATCGTATGCTTGCCAGCCTCAAGTCCTGGCTGGATGCTCGCACCATCGACTGCCCAGACGAGTATTTCAAGCACCTTACCAACGTCAATTCGTTCTACAACTACTTCTACTCTCAGGCCGTTGCGCTTGACACGGAGGAACTAACCGTCTTGAGCGCGCGCAGTGCGAAAAATGAATCTTGCGCATCTTATCGCGATACTGACGCACTTCTCTGGTCGATGCCGGCCGTTCTGCAGGTGAACTGGAGTCAGGCTCGCAAGATGCTCGTACACGCGTTCACGACGCAGATCGCCAACGTCGGAGTTCACTCTCGATACATCAGCGGAACCGTGCTGGAGCCGGGCGTGCAGCTCGACCAGCTTTGTGCGCCGATTCGGGCGCTGGATTGCTACGTGCGGGTCACGGGAGATATGTCGATCCTGTTCGACCGACGCGTCCAGCAGGGAATCAACACGATCCAGCAGACACTCGCCGCGCAACGGCACCCGGAGGTTGAGCTTTTCGAGACGCTTCTGCTGCCGTCGGGGGAGCCGTCGCGTTTTCCTTACGTGTGTTACTCCAACGTGATGGTCTGGCGCGCACTCAGGGACGCTGCCCGGCTTTACGACCGAATCAGGGATCTGGACAGGGCGATGGAAGCCGGTGAACTTGCTGAGCGCGTCCACGCGGCGATTATGGGCAATTTTGTTGTCGAAGGACCGTTCGGGAAGATGTTCGCGCGGTC
This sequence comes from Armatimonadota bacterium, assembly GCA_049969195.1. Taxonomy (GTDB): domain Bacteria; phylum Armatimonadota; class UBA5829; order UBA5829; family UBA5829; genus CALJES01. Next base: position 8,599 of record JBMFPI010000113.1, on the reverse strand, counting down.
GATCGACCTTGACGGGCAGTTCGAGCTCGGCGACGACCCGGCCGGCAGCCTTGAAATGCTGGCTTACTATGAGTTTTGTGCCTCGGACGACCCTGTCTACCGGCATACGGTGCAGTGGATCCACTCCGAGCACAATCCCTTTTCTAACTGCGGGTCGCCTTTCGCGCAGCCGTCGGCGTGCGGTGGAGCGGGGCCGTCGGTTCTGAGTGCAGTGAACGGGCTCTTGACTGGTCGCAAGAGCGACGCCCTGGAGTTCTTCAGGCGTGCGGCGCTCGACGATGGCATCGCGTGCGAAAGCGTGGATCGAATAACTGGCCGGGCTGTAGCAGGCAGGGCTTATGCCGCTGCGGCCGGGTATCTGGCGTATGGCCTGTGCAGGGCGCTGGATATGAAGCTTCCGGAGACGGCGGAGGTTCCGCTTTCTCGGCGAGCGAGCGAGGTTCTTTATCAACCCCCGCCTCCCGAGGCCGGCCCGGCTCCTAGGAAAGCGAGACTGTAGGCTCTTACAGCCTGCCAAGCCGTGCGCTGGCCTCGATGTTGTCGGGGTCGATCTCAAGGGCACGGCGGTAGAACGCGGCGGCTTCCTCTGTGTCGCCCATTTTCTCGCAGGCGGCGCCGGCGTTCACCATTGCGGCGATGTAGTTGGGGTTTATCTCTAGCGCTTTCTGAAACTGCTCAAGCGCTCGCTCCGTTTCCGAGCAGGCCATCAGGGCAAGGCCGTACCAGTTCCTGATGTCGGCATAGTTGCTCTGAAGGCTGAGTGCCTGCTCGAACGCTTCGACGGCCCCGCGGTAGTCTTGCTGGCGATAAAGCTTCTTGCCCAGGGCAAAATGGAAAGAAATGTCGTCGACGTTTGTGAGCGCAAGTTCCCTGAAGAGCGCGAGTGCCCTGCGATGGTCGCTTTCCCTGTGTGCTGCTAGGGCTTCCGCGTATGTTGGCGTGGCGTAGCGCGGCTCCAGCTCGACGGATCTCGCGACGTGGGCAGCCCCCTGCTCGTAGCAGCCTATTTCATATGCCATGATACCAAGCATCATCCAGGCTTTGGCGTAACTGGGGTTGAGCCTGACGGCTTCCTCGAGCTCGACCATCGCCTCGCGGATGGCTCCCTCTTCGGATATGACCAGAGCAAGCTGGTAGTGTAGATCAGGGTACCTCGGGCTGCGCTCGATTGCCGCTCGAAGATGCTCTTCGGCCCGCCGTCGAGCGCCCCGCTGCAAGTTTTCCTCGGCAAGCCGCGCGTGGGTCTCCCCGATATAGAAAGAGGCAAGCTTACGCTCGGGACTTCCTTCCGGGGCATCCCTGAGCACAGCCTCGAAAGCCGCCAGCGCGTCAATCAGCAGGCCCTGGTCGTAGAACTCCAGTCCCTTCTGGTAATTCCCATTCACTGTCGTCCGCACATTCGCCATAGCCGCTCCAGCATACACGAGGTTGTTGCGATAGAACGCACGTATCGCGACAGCCTGCAGGATAGACTCAAAGTCGGGAGTCGATTGGCCGATCTCCGGGCCAGTACCTCGAAACTTGCGGTACATCGGCGGCTCTCGGCTCGGAACTTCCGCTCTCTGAAGTCTCTTCCATCGACTATTATCGGCGGACGAACCGGTTAGCTGAACCCGGGCGAAAAGACGGCGGAGCCGACGGCCCCGCCGCATCTGGCAAAACTACTGGTTGTAGGGTTTAGCTAGGCCTTACCGATCTTGAACATCTTCGTGCCGCAGGTGGGGCAGGTTCCCTGGGTTGCAGGCTTACCGTTCTTCATCGTCACGGCCTTCGGATTGTTCATCTGTTTTTTCGCCTTGCACTTTACGCAGTACGCTTCCACGCGTGTTCACCTCCCTTTCCTTTCCCCTGGAAAGCTCGCTCACGAGGTGACAGAGCTTCCTCGGCGCACACTTTCCACACTCGGTCGAGCATATCCTTCTTGCGTGAGCGTGACTACGAAGAAAATCTTGGGGAATTCGAGCGCAGCGCCACGCTCCCGGCCTGCATGTGCGACCAGAGTCGGCACAAGGCAAATATGGCGTGCGATGATCAGGCCTGCGGGGGTCCGTTGCTTGCGGTGCCGTAACGGGCCAGGCGGCACAGCCGGGGAGGCTGTTCTCGACGGGGCACAGCAAGTCTGTGCTTACGGCAGGCTGTTGCGACAGGTGCGCTTCCGGCGATCCTTTCGCTCAGTTGAGGGGCGTCGAATCGGCCCACAATGTCGAGTTTGCGTCCTATTGCAACAATCTCTTACGGCACTTCCACGTCAACGATTACCCTGCCTGTGGTAACCGGGATGTTTTCCACCCAGACCGGCGTCGGCACACCGGGCGCCTCTACTTTTATCTTGTAGAGCGTGTTGGGCTCAAGCTGATTTATGCAATAAGCTCCTTTGCCCAGCTCGTTCGGATCCGAACTGCCGACGGTGAGCACGTAGCCTCGCGAGACCGGCGGGTCTGAGTGCGGGATGATCACGGGCGAGCCGTCCTGGCCCCATATATAGACCTTCGCCCCTATCACCGGCTGGCCGTTGCGGGTTACGATTCCCTGAATCGATCCCTTGATCGGGGCAGGCATTGGCCCGGCGAAGCCTGTGCGCTGGTTGTTGGCATGGAATGTCGGCCACGGGTGCTGAGCGTAGTTTGCGGGGTCATACGGGGCGTCGAAGTGGAAAATATAAACGCCTTTGTCTCCGGCCGCTAGCACATCGACCTTACCATCGTTGTCTATATCGTCTACTACTGGGGCGGTAAGTATCTGCGCGCCCGCCTCCGACGGCGGCACACAGCAGCGAACCCACGCAAACGGGCCTGTTACCGATCCGCCCTGCCGGTGCTCGAGGCCGTCCGCGTAGACCGCGTAAAGGTTTCCATCGTTGCAGCCGACTATGATCTCTACCCGCCCGTCGCCGTTCACATCTGCGATAACCGGGGACGATTCCACCGGATACTGGCCGCTGCTGTTGAGTTTGATCCCTCCGTCCCAGCCCCTTGGCGCCTGGCCGAGGTAATTGAATGCAAAGAGCTTGCCAGAGTCCGAGCCGACCACAACCGCATCCAGTTTGCCGTCGCCGTCGAGATCGGCCATTGCTGGCGACGACTTGATCGTACCGCCGGTAGGATAGCCGCGCCAGGTGCAGTTTCTGGTAGACAGGATATACAGATTCCCATCGTCACTGCCGATGGCCATGTCGTTCTTGCCGTCGTCGTCTATGTCACCGATGGCGGCCGATGTCTGCACTCTTCCACCGGCACCCTTTGGGAAACCGGGCAGGTAAACCGGACTGTTGACAAAGTCGCCCCAGAGATCACCCGGAAAACCAAACACCGCCAGCGAGTAGTTGGAACCGACTATCACATCCAAGTATTGCGGGTTTTCCGGGTCGGGATTGGGCACCATGGGCGGGTCACCGTGGCAGCCCAGATTCCCCAGCGCACACGTGGTGTTGTAAATCGTAGTGCTGGAGCTTTCGGTAAGGTTTCGCCAAAGGTACGAACTATCCCAGGTGCCGGTGTTTTTCCAGTCGCCGGTCGGATTCCAGGAAAAGACGTAGCAGCTTTCGTCGCCGGCGACTATTTCGGGCGTGCCGTCCAGGTTGATGTCACCAATCGCAGCCGCTGCTCTGATAAAGCGATAGTTGGTGCCTGCCGGCCAGCCGGCAAGCGGACTGCCGTTATAGGCGAAGGCGTAGAGCTTTTGCTGGCTCTCCGCGGGTATGAACAGGCATGGTCTTCCCGACCGCTCATTGTCAAGGACAACACAGGAAGGCGTATTGTTTCCGGGCAGGTGCCTGATCTTTTCCCAATACACCGTTCCTGACGCCCGGAGGACGGTAAGGTACCCCGTAGACGTGACTATAACAACCTCTTTCTTGCCGTCAGGTGCCAGGTCCAGGTCCTCTACGAGCGGGTGCGAATACTGCACTCCCTGAGCGTACCACGGCGGGCTCTTGTATGCCACAACCGCCCAGCCCAACGTCTCCTGAGAACACGCATTCGTATAAACCGCTAGGACTCGCGCAGTGCCCGGCGAGGTGATCGAAAGAGTGGCCCTTGCGATCCCGAACTGGTCGGCCTGGGTGAGGTAAGTGTTGGTGCCCGACTGCACGAACGTGCCGTGATCCGTGTTGAAGCGAACTGGGGCGTTTGGTATCGGCTCGCCGCTGTCCGTGACGAGCGCGCTAATGGCGGACGTGCCGGCGGATGCGAGCAATGTGGGGGCTGCGGTAACCAGGACCTCAGGTCCTCGGAGGACGACGCTGGTGCTGGCGCTGCTAACCTGGTCTGGTACGTCTGTTGCCGTAATGACGGCGACTCCCGCATTGTCGGGATCGGCGTTCAGGGAGGCCGTAACGAACCCGTAGGCGTCGGTTGTCTTGATCACCCAGTCAGGATGTTCGGGTGCATCCAGGAAAGATCCCTTAGTTGTTGTCAGCTTTATTTGCCGCCCGCTGATGCCCTTGCCCTCGCAGTCTCGCAGCATCGCCGATATCACGGCATGTTCTGGGCTGCAGATGGCGATCGATTCCTTGTCCGTTTTGATTTCCATGAACACCGGCGAGGGTAACAGTTCGAAAACGACGTCGGTCTGGCCGCTGCCCGCGGCGCGCGAATCCGAGACGTACCCGTGCGCCGATGCCGTTATCAGGCCGCCGAAGAGCGGTGGCGTATGTCCCGGGTCGATGGGCGGGATATTGTGTATGGTAAATGGCGTGTAGTCGTCGGTAACATTTGGCACCAGTACCGAGGCGTTCTGCGAGTAGATCCTGACCTGCTTTCCGGGTGCGGGCTCGCCGACCAGTCGAACAAACCCGGAGACCTGGCCTGAGCTGCGGGGCTGCGGCTCGAAGCTTGGAAAGTATGGCTCCTCATTGTTGTGGCACCGGATGACCGGAATCGCTACCTCGTCCCCGGGTATTCCGGGATTGGGGTCGTATATCTTGGACCCGAGCACGCCCGTTGCCACCAGGAATTGGCCGAGGGACGGCCAAAAGGTGTAGTACACCCTGACCCCCGGCGCGCCTATGTCAGAGCCGTCTTTCTTGCCGTAGCCGTCGTCGATGTACACGAAATAACCCTCTTCGTCGGACCAGTAGGTAGCGGTAACCCTGCCCGATATTTTGACCAGGAGTCCTGTCGGGTTCAGGCCAAGTCTTCTCGGTCCGTCGGGCTGTCTGGGGTCGATCGGCCACCCCAGAATGGCCGCGGTGGTCATCCCCAGCGGCATTATGCGTGTGCTGGTCGTGAGGTCGCATTCGAAATCGGACCTTGCGTAGATCACGCGTTCGGCGCCGATGGTCCCGAGCACGCCGGAGAACGTTACAAGATTGCCCGGCTCCAGCTCTGCCGGGGGGTAGTGGCCAGAATAGATGACCTTTATGCCTGCGCTGCGGTCGGCCTCCTCGATGTAGAGGTCATCTAAGTAGGCGCGAGTCACGCACTTTCGGTAGACGCAGACTGTGGCGCCGTCGGGCAATTGTTTCATACTCGCGATTGCCGTCGGGTCCGTCGATGATGCGGGCAGCGGGTAAATTGGAGGAGACGATAATTGCTGTTGGGTGGACTCGCTGCCCGATGATGCGTGAGTTGCCAACTGCGCTCCCAGCGCGGCGATGCTCGCCGCCGCGAGAATCATAAAACTGCGTCTCAGCAAAGCCAGCAATTCATTACCTCCCCCTGTCGCCTGCGGGTTGCGATCCCGGCACGCTCTCGGCAGCGTTCGGCCTTGATCGGTGCTATTTTACCCAGATTGCCGGCCGTTTTCTGATGAAACCGCGAGCGATCCGTGCGCGTTTGACCGCACCGAATTGGCGTAAAGCGCGCAGACCCTCCGGGACGTCTCTCGACAGCGCGCCGGCGTTCTCCCGGCTCACGGCTAGTCATTCGCGTTTGAGTGTCGTCAAGCCCGGCTTCGTTTTGCCGGCTTGCGCGTGGATTGGCTCCCGCAATGTGTTTCCATAAACCGCTGCCAACTAGCGGCGCGCTCTGATGCGGTGCCATTGACAAACGGCTGATTGGCTCGCTTCTCCAGCGCCGACGATTCCAAAACCGACCTCTCTTGCAAGGGCGTTGCGAAGGAATCTAAGCTCGCCGTTCTTGCCGATTCGACGCTCCTAAACCACGCGGAAGAATCGCCGAAAACGCATCTGTCGCAACGGCCTCTTTCATATCTATGAATGTTCAGACGGTGGAAATGTTCCTTAGTTGCACTCGCTTTAGAATAGGGTTTTTCGTGTGGCGTTCCAAGGAACGAGCCGGTAAGTCCCGGCGCCTCCGCTCGTGTCGGCGTGGAGATCCCTCGGGTATCGACCTTGTTGCGATATAGTCCAAACCTGGTACTTTCGCCGATTCGACGCTGCTCAACTAAACGGGAGAATCGCCGGAAACGGGCCTGTTGCAACGGTCGGGCGGTGCGGGAGCTGTGCTATACTGACATTAGTCATACAATAAGCGCCACGCTGACAATCCACTAGGGTCAAGCCAACTCGGCCGGATTCCAACAAAAAAACCGATGGGCAATTGATCACGTGCGCTGTTCAGTAGACTAAAACGATGTACGTCAGGTCACTTGGAATAGCAACTGCAGTCTATCTGGTCCTTTTCGCGGCTTGCGTCAGTTACTCAGACGACGTGATACGATTTCGTGTGCAGACGCCTTCGTCGGGTGCTTGGGTGCGGAGCTATTGGGTGGTTTCGCAGAAGACGCACGTTGTCCAGCCTGGGGATTTCATCGAATACGACGTCTACCTGAACTGCCGCGCGCAGGGGGTGGGCGGGATCGAGATCAAAAACGCCGACGGGACATACTGGCGCGACCTGCCAGACTGGCAAGACCAGAACGGTCTGCCAGGCCACCCGAATGCGGACATATCGGCGTATGCTCACGGAAGATGGTATCACCGCAAGCTTGCTGTCCCAGCAAGTGCTGTCGGGAAGGCCATCGACCGATGGGAAGTGGCGGTAGACGGCTGGCACGGCGGCAGCGTGCTTCTTTCCTGTCAGTACGACAACATCGTTGTTACGAATGGCGGCGCTGTCGTCCTGACCGTCTATCAAAACGGCGCGCCCGACTACGTTGCGCCCGATCTCCAACGAGGTGCCGTGACCGAAAACTTGCTCTACGGTCCCGTACGTAAGACTGGCACCCAGATTGGCGCGTTTCTGTTCTACTGGTACGATGCGCCAAACAACAACGCCAACGCAAGCCAGATGCCTTATCATCCGTATGGGCTTGCGGGAGATAGCTGGGTTGGCTACAACAACGGATACTACTCGATGCTTAATCAGTGCTGGTGGGAGGCCGAGTTTGCTGATATGCGCAGGGCCGGTATCGACGTCGCCGCACTGGTCTGCTGGGGTGATCACATTTCGGTAGCAAACTACATGGTGCCGGCGCTCGAAAGGAGCGGAGTTGGCATCAAGATAGCCATGTTTGACGATACTACGTCGGAATGCTGTGAGTGGAATGTAGATCAAGGCAGAAGTTACTATCCCCATTCCCCCATGCCTCTATCAGACGAGGCGAACTGGACGTACTTCTACGACCGCAAGATCAAGCCGTTCTTTCAGGCTATTCCCCAGAAGTTCTGGGCTACGCACAACGGTGCGGATCTGGAGGAAGGCGGGCGGCCCATCATCATAACATATACGGCAGGGTGGTTCTCAGGCGTATCAAGCTATGGCACGGCGCTCTGGCAGTGGGTGAAGGATCGGTTTGCCGCCGACTTCAAGGACGCCAATAACAACGCTATAGTCCCCTGGTTGATCCTAGAGAACTCGTGGTTCCAGCAGGGCGGCGCTGGCTCCGCCGATGGTCGCTACGCCTGGGGCGCGGCGACTTGCTGGGGTTCAAGCTATGAACTGGGAGGATATCGTGTCAGCTCAGTCGGACCGGGCTACGACGACCGCCTCATCCGGAGCCCGGGGTTGTACGTGGACCGGTATGAAGGCTACAGGCTTGTCGGTTCCTTCAATGGTCAGCAGGCCTTTAACAGCGATCTGGTGATGCTGGAGACGTGGAACGAGCTTTGGGAGGGGACTGCCATCCAGCGGTGCAAGGACTATCCCCGGTCGGCGGGAGGCTACTTGCCGGAGACGTATTACATCGATCTCTCCCGTGAGCTGATCGAAAGCAGCATAGGGTTACGCGAACGGGATGCTACATTCTTGCGCACCTGGGAGATTCCGGAAACGTTCAGGCGAGGCTCCGTGTTAAGCGTCGATGTTCGTAACGACGGCTTCCTGCCCTGGACTGCCGGGGAATACTTACTGGGTGGCCGGCTTCTGAATTCCTCGACTCGAGAGGTTATACCCGGCACCGAAAGGGTTCTAGCTACGCTTCCAGTGACCGTATCTAGTGGTAGCGAAGTACGCGTTGGCTTCAACGTGCCTTCCGACTGGCCAGACAATGCCGCATACCTTATACAGCTGGATATGATCGAGGGGGCGACATGGTTCGGATCGCTGGGGGACCAGCCGGTTACGAAATTGATCAGCCCGCGGCCGGCGGATAATGTGGCGCCGTCACGTGTCAGCAATTTCGCGGCGATAGCAGGTCAGAAGAAGATCACGCTTACCTGGCGCAATCCGAGCACGACGGATTTTCGTTCGACAGTTAT
>JBMFPI010000112.1:0-9958 GCA_049969195.1 Armatimonadota bacterium | reverse complement strand
GCAGCGGCATCCACGTGTGCAGCCCGACGCTCCACACGAACGACCAGACCATCAGGCTGTGAACGCTTCCCACCCAAGCGTACGCGCCCATCCCGATGACCATCAGCACAAACGCAAACGACGCCACCATCGGCTCAGCGATGCGCATGCTTAGGGCCGCGACCAGCACGCATAAGAATCCGGGGCTTTCCCGGATTGACTCAACAATCCCGATCTCATGAGGCTTTATTTTGAGGACTTCCGTCGCGAAGTTGAAGAAGCACGCGCTGTAGATCCCGAATCCGTACATCAGGCACAACAGCGCAAACCACACCAGCTTCAGATCGCGTTCAATCGACCTGACTCGGACCAGAAACGACAAGATCAACTCTCCTTGCGAGGGAAGCTCTTCTCCATGAAGCCTCCGCTGAGGTGCACTATCGGGCGCGTTTCCAACGGTGTGCGAACCGGTCGACATCGGCCACCGGACATCGTTCAACCTGAACGGCCGCCGCCGTCATCGGTCTGAATTCTGACGATGCTATCATGATAGAGTGCAAATCCAGCGCTTTCCGCGATTCGACGCTCCTCAAGCCAACTGGGAGAGTCGCCGAAAACGCGCCCATCGTAGTGACCGCCTCATATCATTTGACTTCCAGGATGCAGCGCGATTGTGCCGTCTGTCCACACAATCTCACCGTCAACACCCGCAGGTAGTTCGACCGTCCCCGTGAGTTGGCCGTCCCGCGCGCTGAGATCAACGGCAATCCAACCCTGCGGGTGCGGCAGTCTGCCCTTAGCCCACGAAAGCGGCCCGAGCTGAGGCTTGATCTGTACCTTTCGGAATCCGAAGGACGCTGGCCGGATGCCGAGTATCGACGCAAGATAGTGGTAGAAAGCGTGAGCGCCCCAGCCGTGGCAGTCCGATCGGCTCGGTTCCGGCATTTCGACCGTGGTCCTGAACCCCATTCTCTTCAGCTCGAACCACAGCCCTAGGCGCTCGAACAGAGCGTCTACCAGGCCGAGCTCCCGATACGTTTCGAAAAGGTAGTGGCTGAAGTAAATAGTCGTGCGATAAAGGCTTGGGTCCCGTAGCAGGACCTCGGCGACGCGAGAGCGCTTGTGCTCGTCCAGCAGGCCGCTCAGGACCGCCATGCACTGCGCGTGTTCGGAGAAATGCTGCTTCGAGAGGTCTTCGGCAAAGGCGCCGCGTTCCTCACTCCAGAAGGCCTCCGCAGCGCGCTTAGCGAGCTGTCGAGCGAGTCGGCGGTCTCGCGCGGCCAGTTCGCTCTCGCACAGGTAATCCTCAAGTTCAGCCGCTTTCGACAGCGTGTACACAAACTGCCAGTTGAGCGTGCCGTTCACGCCAAGATCCCCTTCCGGCGGGATCCCGCTGTCCCAGCCCGGTACCCAGTCAGTGAAGTTCCAGCCTGGAGGCGCCCCGAGCAGCCCGTCTGAGTTGACGCACGATAGGTATGCATCGATTACCGTCCTTGCCCCGCGCATCAAGCCGCGAACAAACGCAGGGTCATCGCGCCAGAGCGCGAAATCATACACCATGCCGACCCACCATAGCGAAAACGGGGGTATGATCTGAAAAACCCGGCTCGGGTAGCGCGACAGCGTCAGGCCGGATGTCTTGCGCGAGACGTCGAACATCGTCAGGGCCTTGCGCGGGAGGCGATCGTCGTGAGAAATCGCGTACGTGACCAGGGCTTCAAGTCGCGTATCGCCGATGTACATGAGCTGCTCGTAGTACGGGCAGTCCATATACGTCTCGTGGGAACACATCTGCAGGCCGCGCATCATTATGGGCACGATGCTTTCAAGCGCGGGATCGCTCGACTCGAAAGAAGCGTCGTTCTCCAGAGGGTAGCGCGTCTCACGGAGTCGAAAGCCTTCAATCACAAGCGGCTCTTCGCAGGTTCTTATGTAGATTTCGACGTAGCGCCCGGCTTGCCACCAGAGGGTTTCGAACTTGCGCGATCGTCCCCCGTCGGGCTTGAAAGTATCCCCGATGCCCCAGAAGAATTTGCCCTCTATCTCGTCGCGGTTACCCTTGGCTCCCCAGCCATCCAGGCTCTCGAATAGGGACTCGGCCCACAGCACGCGTACCGAGCTGCCCCTGCCGCCGGTGGTCACAACCTCTGGGTATGCGCAGTAGTAGTCGTCCAAGTCGATTATCACCCGCCGCGCGGAGTTCGAAGGGACCGTAACCGGGCCAGCCCCTTTCAGCATGAGATTCCAGTTATCCAACTCGCTCGTGAGGCAGTCCTGCGACCTTATGGCGACAGAACGCGTGTCGTCAGAGAGGGCCTCGGAGACAAAGCGCGCCGATCCGACCGTTACTTCTCGTTCAATCATCGGCGGCAGCATGGCCGGCCTCAGCAGATGGATGGGGCCGACCTCGTTGCGCACTTCCCGGTCGGCACCCTCGTGCAGAGGGACCGCATCTAACCATCCGTCGCCTTCGCCGCGCTCGAATCCCCAATCGAACATCGACCCGTCGATCACCAGGTTTGCGCCCGTACCCCAGGCGGGGGCAGGGTCGACGAATTGATACCCACTAAGCTTCTTCGCCTGCCAGGAAGCGACCCCGGTGCCCAGCAGATCGATGAAATTGCCCTCCGGGGCCAGTATGAAGCCCGGCCGGACGCTCATCTGAGCGTAGGGGGACATCGCCCCCAATGACCACACGCGTGCTACGATCACATGCTCGCCGGCCTGAAGGTCCAGATCATAAGTCTCGTAAAACCAGTTCTCGCGATCTCCGCGCTCAGGACCTCTGCCTACCCGCTCCCCGTCCAGAAAAAGTTCGTACCGTTCATCGGCGCTCACGTGCACCCGTATTACCGCGTGCTCGCGCAGCGAGAACTCCCTGCGATACGCGGTTACTAACGGTGCCGGCCCGGTGTCGGGACAGCAGATCCATTTGCACGGCCACTTGCCGCGGTCAATCCACGATCGCCTCATATCCTCCGAGGCGAACGGGCGGTTACTGATTTGTACTCGCATTTGTCTCCCCGTACGAAGATGCTTCGGCCAGGCTGTTACGCAACACACAGTATCGCACTCCGGCGCGCGTTTGTAAAGCGCGGCGGCCGAAAAGTATAATTGGAGATGGACAAACCGGGCGTTCTGCAGCCGAACGAACAAGGAGGGCCTCCTGGATAAACAGACCCGCGAAATCTCAGTAGTGCTTCTGTATCACCGCGTCGGGCTGCCGAGGCTCTCGTCGCTTGTGCCGGGGCAATACGTCACTCCGATGCTGCTGCGAGCACAGCTGGACTATCTGGCAGCCAGAGGCTGGTTCGCGACATCGCTTGCTCAAGTGGTCCGGGGCCTCGCTGCCGGAGAGCCCGCCGCACACAGCCAGTTCGCCGTCACATTCGACGACGCCTACAGAGGCGTCTACGAGCGCGCATACCCCATTATGGTCGAGCGCGGCATTAGCGCCACCGTTTTTGTTGTGGCGGGCCACATCGGCGGTACCAACGATTGGGACACGGCTGCTGGCGACTGCCGTGAACCCTTGATGACCGCCGAACAGATCAGGCGGATGTCGGATGCCGGTTTCGAGATCGGCTCGCATACCATGACACACCCACGTCTGACCGAGCTGAGCGATGCGGATCTCAACCGCGAGCTTTCGGATTCAAAACACGTTCTGGAGGATCTGATCGGTAGGGAAGTCGTCGCGTTTTCATATCCGTACGGTGCATACGACTACCGGGTGCTCGCGGCCGTTGAGGCAGCCGGTTACAGGTGCGCCGTGGGTACCAGGTTAGGCGCTGCAGGCTCGTCCGGGGTCTACGAGATTCCGCGGATAAATGTGAGGTGGAATTCTCTCGGCCCCTTGCTGATGCGCAAGATCAACCGCGCCGCGGCCGCTTCCGCGTTTGTCCCATGAGCGACTTACGAATCCTCGAGGCGATTACGCCGTCGCGAATAGGGGGAGCAGAGGTCTTTGTAACCTCGCTGTGCGCGCGCATTTCCGGCAGAGCGCACGTCGACCTGTGGTGCCCCGCCGGGCGTCCTTTCGTGAACTACGCTTCCGAGCGCGGCATCCAGGCCATCACCTGGAAGACCACCGGCAAGCTTGATCCGTTGACCATCGTCCGGCTGGCCCGACTGATGCGAAGACGGCAGACCAGCGTCATTCACACACATCTTTCAACCGCGAGCCTGCTCGGTGCTTTCGCGGCCAGGCTCGCAAGAAGGCCCTCGGCGGCACACGTGCACGGCCTGAACACCGCTACGTGCTTCCGATACTCCACCAGCGTCATCGCAGTTTCCGACGCGGTCAGGCGCCATCTGGTGGCTCAGGGAATCAGGCCGGAGAGAATCCGCGTTGTTCATAACGGTGTGGACCTGGATGTGTTCAGGCCTTCCGGCGTCAAGGATATGAAGCTCAAGCTGGGATACGACCCGGAGGCGCCGCTTTTCGGTGTTTTCGGCAGGCTTTCGCCGGAGAAGGGCCAGCGGGTTGCTATCGAGGCGATGTTCATCGTGCTCAGGGATATGCCTGAGGCGCGGCTCGTGCTCGCAGGTGCGGGCCGCGATTGGGAGGACCTTCACTGCACGGCCGGCGCACTGGGAATTCAGGATCACGTTCAGTTTGCCGGATTCGTTCACAACGTGAGGCATTTGATGTTGGCGTGCGACGTGGTCATTGTGCCGTCGCTTAGGGAGGGTTTCGGGCTTGCGGCGGTGGAAGCTATGGCACTGGGCAGGCCCGTAATTGCGAGCGCCACAGGAGGGCTTGCCGAGATAGTGGTTCAGGGCGAGACCGGCGTGCTCGTTGCGCCAAACGATCCAACCGCCCTCGCACAGGCACTCATCGACGTGATGTCGGATGCCTCACTGGCCGCCCGCCTTGGGGCGAACGGGCGCAAACGAGCCGAGGAGTGTTTCGATCTGAACAAGCAGACGGAACTCCTGATGGCAATACTGGAGGCTGTTGCGACGGAGCGCTAATCCAGTGTTTTCGGCGATTCGAAGCTCGTCGACTGTGCAGGAGAGTCGCCGAAAACCCAGCTACTGGAACAGCGACGTCAGAACAGGCATCAGTTCAGTCTAGTGGGCGCGAACACCCGGGATCAGGTCATCCTGAACTTGGTTGGGGATCAATGGCTGCGGCGCCTGGATGCTGAAACAAGTTCAGCATGACGTGATTCGCACGGAATTGAACTGGCTCCTCGCCCAACGACAGGTTGACACTTTCGCGGGAAAGCTGGTATAATCACAACCGGTTGTATCGTTCCCCGGTAGCTCAACTGGCAGAGCGCTTGGCTGTTAACCAGGATGTTCGTGGTTCGAGTCCACGCCGGGGAGCCATTTTTTTTACCCGGAAACGGAACACCCAGTTGGGGATCACAGTTCGCTTCGTGCGCGTGCTGACGCGCAGCACTGCTGATCTCCCAAAAACAAACCCCGGAGACATTCAATATCAACCGACGCGGCTGGACGCCCGGGCGCTACTTCGCTATCGACTCCATCCGCGCCCGTGCTGCGGCGGCAGCATCGGGGTCGGAGCCTGAGGCGGCCTTTGAATACGCGGCCAGTGCCAGGTTTTTGTTTCCGGCCTGTTCGTAGGCCTGGCCGAGCCGGAGCCAATGAGTCGGCTGGTTGGGGTTCAGCTCGGTCAGGGCTTCGGCAGCGGCAATCATCCCCTGTGCGTCCTTGCGGACTGACTGAATCTCGAAAAGTATAACCCCGGTCCGTTCCTTGCCCGAGGCCTTAAATGCGTTGTCCACTCTATCCTTAACTTGCCCGAGCACGCCTGCGGAGGCTGCGGAACGAGCCGTGTCCTCCCAGGTGGTCGGGCCGCCGGTTTCGAAAGCTCGCACGTAGGCCTCGATTCCGTCGGCAATGTTTCCCGCAGCCACATAAGCCGCGCCCAGCTCTGCATAGTAGGTCGAGGCGTTGGCGGGATCGGCCTTGATAAGACGGTTTGCAATGTCGATGCGCCGCAACTGGCTGCCGGTTGCTCTGTAAGCGGAGAGCAGGTATATCATAGAGGGCACGTTTGTGGAGTCTCTCTCCAGTATGGCTTCGGTCTCGGCCACGGCCTCCGCAAGACGACCGGCTTTCTGCTGCGCCGCGACCAGAGTCTCCGCGTTCGACCTTGTTGGGTGCAGCTCGAATGCCCGCTTGAGATTGGCAATTGCGTCCTCGACTTTGCCCTGCTCGGCCTGGACCGTGCCGAGCTGGGTTTGCACAATGGCCTGACTGGACGCCGGCGCGCGGTTCTTTGCTAGCACCTCCGCAGCCTGACTGTATTTCTCCTCGGCCTGTTTGAGCTTGCCCTCGCTCTGGAAAACCTGTGCCTGGCCTGCTATGGGCCGTGGGTCGTGCGGGGCGTATTTGGCAGCGCGTGCGAATGCCTCCCTTGCCGGCAAGAAGTTCCGAGCGCGCAGTTGAGCGTTGCCGATTCGCGTTTGCGCCTCAGCGGCGAGCCCCTTGTCTTTCGCAGCTTGATTGTAAGCTTCGATCGCCTTGCTGGTCCTGTTCTGTTCCAGCAGCGCGTCGCCCAGCCACAAGTAAGTGCGCTTGTTCGCTGGGTCCATCCGAATTGCCTGGCTAAACCTCTTCTCCGCCTGCTGGGGGTTAACTTTCAGGTCGGCCATGCCCAAATTGAATACGGGCTTCGCCCATTTCGGCGACAGTTGGGATGCCTTTTCATACTGTGCCCTGGCCGGGCCCAGGTTTCCCTGCAGTTGGTACAAGTCGCCGAGTAGCAGCCGGGCAATTGCGTTGTGCGGGTATTTCTCGAGCGATCTCAGCAGCGCCTGATCGGAGCTCGTTGGCAAACCGAACGCACGTCCTTCGGATATAAGCCTGCGGACCTCCTCGCGCGACCGACGCGACTCTGCCTGGTTCCCCATCTCGGCGTACACTCCGTCCAGCAGCAGGTGTGGGAGTATCCCGTCCGGCTCGATTAGCGCGGCGGCCTTGAACTGTTCCGCCGCCTCGGGGTAGCGCTTGATGTTCGCGAGAGCGACGCCGGCCGTGAGTCGAACCACGACGTCGTTCGGTTGTATCGAAGCTGCCGCGACGAGCTGGGAGGCCGCACGAGTCCACTCGCCGGCGTTGAACAGCGCCAGCCCGCTGCTGAACGCGTCCGGCGCCCACGCAGGCTGAGCACCGATCCAGCCCATAGCTGCGAACACGATTAAAATCGCCGCGGTCTTGACCTTCATAGCTGTTGCTACGGATACATAAACAGTGCGGCTACGTGGACGCCCTCGGTCTCGTTGAGTACGTCCACGACCGATTCGCCCGTATCCCCTCCGGCCTCCGCCGGCACGCGGTCCGAATAGTCCACACGCGAACGCAGCTCGCCCGCTTCCGATCTGTAGGTCGCGGAATTCGGTGTGAAAGAGTTCCCGGCCGCTAAATCGCGCACATCCTTTCTTGTGTCTGTCGGATCGCTGGCCTTCGGTGCCGCGGACGCCTTCGCGTATACGGCGACCGACGACTCCTCAGAAGCGGGCACTGCTGCGACCAGGTCGAACCGTGATCTACGTTCCGCCGCCTCTTCCCCCTTGCGTGGGCCGGCGAGGTGCGCTCGGGTCTCTCCACCCGCCCGCTCGGCTTTATCTGAGCGCCACGAAACGGGTGCAGGGACTGCTGAATCAACTTCCGCCCCCCCGAGCGGTTCCGACGTGTGCGCCCTGACTCGACGCTGCAGAGCAGTCGCCGGTCCGTCCTCAGCAGTTGCGCTCACCGTCGGGCGCGGCCGATTCGACCGGGCAGGCGCGGCAACGGTACCCGGAAGCCGAGCTCCACTCGGCGCGACAGCCCGGCTCCCGACTGCGACCGCATTCTTGTTCAGGTAAACTGGCCGTCCGGTTTCCTGAGGCGAATTGGTGCGAACAAGGCTGATCCCGATCACGCCGACGAGCACAGCCGCCGCGCATGCCGACGCGGCCTGACTAACGCGAACCCACGGTTTCCGCGCTGGGCTTGCGGTTTCCTGCTCGATCCGCGCGCTTACCCTGGCCCACAGATCGGGTGCGGGCTCCATAGCCGGCACCCCGACGGATCTGATCGCTCCCGAAACCGAACGTAGGAGCTCGAGTTCAGCTGCACACTTCGGGCACCGAAGCACGTGCGCTTCGATTCTCGCCCGAGCCCGCTCATCGAGCTCGCACTCCATATAGGGAACCAGCAAACGCCTGTATCTTGCGCAGAACATACTACTCACCACCCAACCACGCGAGCTGCCCTTTCAACTTACGGCAAGCGTAATGCAGCCTGGACCAGACCGTGCCGACAGAACAGCTGGTGATCTTCGCTATCTCGTCATAGCCCAAGTTCTGAAAATAGTGCAGAACCACCACAGCTCGATGGTGTTCGGGAAGCGCTTCAACCGCCCGCCGAACCGCCTCGCGGCGTTCCGCCTTCTCGGCGGCATCGTCCGGGCCGTTCGGGCCGTTTGACGCGAGCGTGTCAGCGAGCCGGGCGGCGGGGTCGTCTATCGAAGTCCCGCGTCTCGACCTGGTCTTTCTGATGTGTTTGATCGTCGTGTTCACGGCAATCCTGTAGATCCACGTCCCGAACGACGCCTCCTGTTTGAAACCCGGCAGGGATTTGAAAGCCTGAACGAAAACGTCCTGGACGATGTCGTCTACGTCGTCGCGGTCGGAAATCATGCGTGAGACGACACCATAAACCGCGCGCTGATGACGCTGAACCAGCTCGCCGAACGCGCTTCCGTCGCCGTCCTTGATCCGCGCTACGAACGTATCGTCCGGTTCTTCAGGGACAATTGAGTCCAGGAGTTTGTCGCCGGCTGCAGTTATGGTCTCACCCCCGGCGCAATTGTACCATATAGACATCTAACTTCCCAGCTCGGCCGATGGTTCCGGAGGCTCTTACGATAAAACGCGCCTACCGCAATGGCCGGTAGCCCGGTGTAGTACCGCATGTTATTAGACTGCCCGGATGCACGTCGGCTTCAATAATTTCGCGGCAAGTTATGCCCAGCCTTTGCCGAAGCACAGTGAGATCGGGACAGAGCACCCTCACCATTTACGGCAGAGGCCGGTAGCCGTGATCCTGTGCTGAAACCACAAGTAGATAGAATCCCCTCTCTCGACGGAAGAGGGTTGGGGTGATGGTGAAATATGACGGTCCGGGGCATAGTTGCCCCGGCCGCAGGTCTTGCGGGCACGATAACCGCGTCCTTCGCTACGAGTAGAGCCTTGTCCCGGTCGTTCCGAAAGCACAGAAGCAGAAGAATCGCCGAAAACGCGCTTGTCGCAACAGCCTGCCGGGAGGCACTTCAGTCCCGCGGGAAGCACGCCATCATGCTGAACTTGTTTCAGCATCCGGACGCCGTGGGGGTAGATCCTGAATCGAGCTCAGGATGACAGGGTCCCGGGCGTTTGTGCCCGCTAGACTAAACTTATATCCTGGCGGGCGGATGCTTGACAGGCTTTACGCCGGGTAAGACAATATAGGTTGACTAAGGCGAGATCTCAGGGCAGACAACAGGAGGAAAACCAATGCCCGATATCATATACTTGGACCACGCGGCAACTACGCCCCTGGACCCCGAAGTGCTCGACGCGATGATGCCGTTTCTGACTGAGAAATTCGGCAGCGCGTCCACGCTCTATTCGCTCGGACGTGAAGCTCGAGACGCCGTCGAAGAGGCCCGCGCGAGCGTAGCCAGGCTGATCAACGCGCAGCCTGACGAGGTCTACTTCACCGGCGGCGGTAGCGAATCGGACAACTGGGCCATATTCGGGGTAGCCCACGCCAAGGTCGCCAAGGGCAAGCACATCATCACGTCGAAAATCGAACATCACGCGGTTCTTGAGCCGTGCCATTGGCTTGAGAAGCAAGGCTGGACCGTTACGTACCTTCCGGTCGACGAGAACGGCTTCGTGGACGTGGAGGAGCTTCGCTCCAGCATTACCGAAGAGACGGTCCTGATCACCATAATGCACGCGAACAACGAGATCGGCAC
>JBMFPI010000111.1:0-9979 GCA_049969195.1 Armatimonadota bacterium | reverse complement strand
GCCACCGGCACGCCGTTCTCGAACTCAAGAGATATCTCAGTAGGCGTGTCTGGGGCCTTTCTCGGATCGACTGTCCACTTGAATATCTCCTCCGGCGGCGGATAGTCCGGTTCTTCGAGCCTTCCACCCTCGATAGAGCGTCCCCACAGGTTTTCGTCGATTGACCAGATCTTTTCTTTGGACTGCCCGATCGGGATGCCCTTGCGCTCGGCGTACTCGATCTCCCACGACCGCGTGAGCGTTTTCTCCCGCATCGGGGCGATAATCGGGGTATCGGGCATAAGCGCCCGCATCACGAACTCTATCCTGAACTGGTCGTTGCCCTTGCCGGTGCAGCCGTGGCAAAATGCGTCGGTTCCTATCTTCTGCGCGACTTCCACAGCTTTCAGCGCGATCAGCGGCCTCGCGATAGAAGTGCTGATCGGGTAGCCCTGATAGTCGCCGTTGGCTTTTATCGCCGGGAAGATATAATCCGACACGAACTCCTCTTTCGCGTCGATTGTGTAGTGCTCCGTTCCCAGGAGCCTGGCTTTTTCCTCAGCTTGCTTCAGCTCCTCAGGCGGCAGTCCGACATCCACCGTCACCGTTACCACTCGTTCGAATCCGTACTCTTCCCGCATCATCGGGATGCAGACGGATGTGTCCAGTCCGCCTGAGTATACAAGAACAACTGTCCTGGCCATAGTGTTACCTCCTGCTTGAGGTCGTTGCGATAGAACCCAAAGCCTGCGTTTTTCGGCGATTCGACGCCCCTCAACTAAGCGGGAGAATCGCCGAAAACGCGTCTCTCGCAACAACCTGTCCCGCTTCGACTACCCTGCCAGTAGAACCATTACCGCCTTCTGTGCGTGAAGGCGGTTTTCCGCCTGCTCGAAGACGACGCTCTGCGGCCCATCTATTACCTCGTCGGTGACCTCGGAACCTCTGTGTGCGGGCAGACAGTGCATGAACACGGCATCGGGTTTAGCCTTCTTCATCAGCGCCGCGTTGACCTGATACGGCGCGAACACCTTTGCGCGCTCCTCGGCCTCGTCTTCCTGCCCCATGCTAGCCCAGACGTCGGTGTAGACCACGTCGGCATCGTCGACAGCTTCGGCAGGATCCCGTACGATCTCGACTGACGCGCCCGTCTCGCTCGCCGCCGACCGCGCTGCGTGCACAACCTGGTCCAACGGGTCATAGCCCTCGGGAACGGCAATAGCGAAGTTCGTCCCGACCCTGGAAGCAAGCAGCATCAGCGAGTGCGCGACGTTGTTGCCGTCCCCGACGAACGCGAGCTTAAGCCCTTTCAGGCCACCCTTCTTCTCGATGATCGTGAGAAAGTCGGCGAGTGCCTGGCACGGGTGTTCGAGATCGGAAAGACCGTTGATCACCGGCACGCGAGAGTGCTTGGCAAGTTCGGTTATCGTTTCGTGGGCGAATGTACGCGCCATTATGAGATCACACATGCGGTCCAGCGTTCGGGCAGCATCGGCGATCGTCTCTCGCTTGCCGAGCTGGATATCCGACGGCGCCAGGTAGATGGCGTGGCCGCCGAGCTGTGTCATGCCGACCTCGAACGAAACCCGCGTGCGCAGAGACGGCTTTTCGAAGATCATCGCCAGCGTTTTGCCCGCAAGAACTCTCGAGTTTCCTGCTGAGCTTGTATCGCTCTTCATCTCGCTCGCCAGATCGAGTATGGCCTCGATTTCCTGTCGCGTAAGCTGACCGATTTCGATCAGGTCCTTGCCTGCCATCATCCGCCTTGTCTCGGTGTTCGAGGTTCGTTTCGTAGGTGCGCTCCTATCAGTGTGCTCGCCGCCGGTTTGCATCTCGCGTACCAGCTCCCTGAGCCTCCCGATATTGACTCCCATCCTGTCAAGTATGCGCCCGGCAAGGCCTTCGCCCTCGCGGACGAGTCCCATAAGAATGTGTTCTGTGCCGATGTAATCGTTCATCAGGCCGCGGGCCTCGTCGTACGCCAGATCGATCACCCGCTTGGCCCGCGGTGTGAGCTGCATGTCCGCGCCGAGTTTGCCGTCCCCTTTCAGGACGCGCCTTTCGACCTCCTTGCGGATGTTCTCGAGCGAGATGCCCATGCTGTCGAGCATCCGGCACGCCACCGACTCAGGCTCCCGAAGCAATCCCAGCAGGAGGTGCTCGGTCGATACGTAGTTCTCACCGAGCTTTCCCGCTTCTTCCTGGGCAAAGAAGACCACATTTCTCGCCCGCTTGGTGAATCGCTGCCACATATCCATTCCTCCGGGACGGTTGAAAGTCAGACAGACTCGGACAACAAACGCATCGCCTTCTTCACCAGCTCTTCATTGAGAATGAGCGGCGGGACAAAGCGCAGGATGTTTTCGCCGATCGGGTTCACGATCAGGCCTCTTTGCAGCGCTGCCGACGCTATCGCCTTCGCCTTCGGCTCCTCAAACTCGACCGCGATCATCAAGCCGAGACCCCTCACTTCCTTTACTCCCGGCAGTGCCGAGAGCCTTTCCCGGAAACAGGCGCCGACCTTCTCGGCGTTCGCGACCCATCCGCCGTCCTTAATTTCACTCACCGCCGCAATCGCAGCCGCGCAGGCGAGCGGGTTGCCGCCGAACGTCGCGGCATGGTCACCGGGCTCAAAGACATCAGCCCATTTGTCCCTCGCAAGGCAGCAGCCGATCGGGAACCCGCCGCCCAGGGTCTTCGCGAGCGTCATCACATCCGGCACGACGCCATAGTGCTGATACGCGAACATCCTGCCCGTGCGGCCGAGTCCGGTCTGCACCTCGTCGAATATCAATGCGGCATCGAACCGGTCGCACAGATCGCGCGCCGCCTTCAGGAAGTAGGCTTTTGCGGGGTGGACGCCGCTTTCGCCCTGAACCGGCTCAAGAAGCACCGCGCACGTGTTCTCGCAGACTGCCGCCTTGAGCGCCTCGACGTCATTATATGGCACGTACCTGAACCCTGGCACGAGCGGCTCAAACGCCTTCTGATACTTCGGCTGAGCGGTCGCGGTGATCGCGCCGAGCGTGCGCCCATGAAACGACTGTTCCGCCGTTACGATCTCGAATTTGGCTTCGTTCCCGCTAGCCCTGGCTGCCTTGCGCGCGAGCTTTATCGCAGCTTCGTTCGCCTCAGCGCCGGAGTTGCAGAAGAACGCGCGGCTCATGCCGCTGATCTCGACCAAGAGCTTCGCGAGCCGCGGTTGCAGCAGGGTGTGATACAGGTTGCTCGTATGCATGAGCTTTCCGGCCTGCTCCCGGATCGCTTCGACAACTCTCGGCGGGCAATGTCCGAGCCCGTTGACGGCAATGCCGGCAACCAGGTCGAGGTACTCCTTGCCCTCGGTGTCATAAAGAAAACACCCCTCGCCTCGGACGAACACAACCGGCAGCCGCGCGTAGGTGTGCATTACATACTGACTATCGAGCGCTATCGTGTCGTCGGTTTCTATCGATTCAATAGCCATCGTGTTTCGGTGCCCGTTAGCACGTCGTTGCGATAGAACGCAAACCTTGCGTTTTCCGCGATTCGACACTTCTTAGCCAAGCAGGAGAATCGCCGAAAACGGGTTTATCGCAATAACCTCCGTCAGGGAACGATCATCGTCCCGATCCCCGTGTCGGTAAATATCTCGATCAGAAGCGAATGCGGCATGGTGCCGTCTATGATGTGCGTACGCTCGACAGCGCCCGCGAGCGCTGTGATGCAGGCTTCTACTTTCGGGATCATTCCCCGGTCGATCTGCTTCGATTCGATCATAGCCCGCGCTTCCGAGACCGCCAGTTCAGAGATAAATGTGGACTTGTCCGAGAAGTCGCGGTAGATACCGGCTACGTCCGTCATCATGATCAGCTTGGCCGCCCGGACCTCCGCGGCTATCTCGCCCGCGATATGATCGGCGTTCACATTAAGGCTCTCGCCGTTTGGGCCGATTGCAACCGATGACACAACCGGTATGTAACCGTGCTCGAGCAGATCCAGAAGAATCTGCGGGTTGATCTTCGCGACCTCGCCCACGAAGCCCAGGTCGACGGAACTTTCGGCCTTTTCCGCCACGATGAGGTTGGCGTCCTTGCCCGATAGGCCTACCGCGCGCCCACCCAGGCTGTTGATGATCGAGACGATGCCCTTGTTGGTCTTGCCCGCAAGGACCATCTCGACTATTTCCATTGTCTCGGCATCGGTCACGCGCAGGCCGTTTACGAAAGTCGGTTCCTTGCCGACCTTCTGCATTACGGCGCTGATCTCAGGCCCGCCGCCGTGGACAAGGATCGGCTTCATGCCGACGAAGTGCATCAGGACGATGTCGCGGCAGACGGACCGCTTCAGGTTCTCATCAACCATTGCGTTGCCACCGTACTTGATAACCATCGTCCTGCCGTAGTATCGCTGAATATACGGCAGTGCCTGGACCAAAATGCTGGCTTCTTCGCTTGTGTAGTTCACCTGACCGATCTCACCGCGTCGTCTCAAGCAAACACGAACATGACATTCTATGAGGTTGTCGCGATAGAACGCAAACCCGGCGTTTTCGAGCTTCTGGCCGCAGAACCCAAATCCAGCGCTCTCGCCGATCCGAGGCTTCTCGACCGATCGGCAGAAAGGCTGAGCACGTGCTCGCCTAGCAGCCTGTTCAATGAACGTGTCGCAGCAGGCGTTAAGCCAAACACAACAAGCCGCGGAGAACACAGTCCGCGGCTCGGCAAGAGCGTCTTCTTCTGGCGGAATCCTCGGCCCTACTCGACCTTCCCCAGCCGCAGCGTACGCACCGAGTGGTCGCGACGGAATCCCCCCGCTGCCGGGCCGATATTGCTGATCGAAATGGCCGGAATCCTCATCTTGTCACCTGACGTGGCCGACAGCCCTCAGTATAACAAACGCCCGGCCACCTGTCAACCGCCTTGCCGACTCCGGTCACTCCTGCTCGAGTGTGCAACAATGGTTCGGCTATGCATCTGCCTCTTTCGCCAGGAGAGGGTAGGGGTGGGTAATACGACGCTTGCGTTGCGCCTTACGGCCTGATAGGATATGAGCGAATAATCAACTCGCAGCTCAGTGAGGTGTACACGCAGATGCTGTTTGGAAAGAGTGCAGGAAGCGCGGGTGGCCCCAAACCGAACGTCGCTCTTGCTGTGGTCCTTGTGGTCGTCATATTGGCGGCGGGCTACATGGTCTTCAGGACGGTGATGGGTGCCGGCGGAGGGTCCGTTCCCGCAGACACTCCGAGCCTTCCTCCCGGCGCTTCGGTTGCGCCTCCGACGCCGCGTGCACCAGGAGAACCGGTTGGTCCGACCGCCCCGGGGGAGATTCCTCCCGGTCCTGCGCCAGGTGGGCCTCAAGGTGCGGCTCCTGCCCCCGGTGGGACTCCAGGCGCGGTTCCCCCGCCTGGTCCGCCAATGCCGGGCGGCGCTCCCAGCGCGCCTGTAGCGAAGCCGGCAGTCCCAACCCCGCAAGCAAAGCCGTCTGCGGCGGCCCCGGCTTCGCCGGTGAAACCGCCCACTAGCAAACCGCCGGCCGCACAGGTGCCGATGCGTCAGATCAAAGTCTTTCAAACTGTTACTATCAGCTATCCCGCTTCGTGGAGGATATCCGCCGGCGGCGGCAATCTCGCCGCCATATTCACTGACGGCAAGGGAGTCTTCGAAGTGCATCCGCCGGACGTAAAGGCGACTAATGCCAAAGAAATAGCCTTGTCGGCGCTGAAGTCCCTTGCGCCTGGAGCACGGGTGACGGCGCAGGGGTCGGGAAAGATAGCAGGCTACGAAACGTACTGGATCGCGGCCAAAGTCGGCGGCGACCTCGCACGAATAGCAGGGGTAGACGGCCCGACGCGCATAGTCCTGTTCGAACATGTGAAAGGGGGCTCATTTGCCTCCTACAGGAATGTTTTCGACCAGATGCAGGAGGCGATAACTTTCAGCCGCTGAGAACGAAGAGACTGTTCGGCGATATTGGTTCGGTTTTCTGCGAATGCCATCCCGAGCACGGTGGACGCTCTCCGCGCGGCGGCGAGATTTCCGGCTTTTCTTGCGCTTTGGGAACGGGCGGGCTCAGGCTGCCTTCTTGAAAAAACGGACCTAATTCGCAAAGCACAGCGAATCCTCACTCCTGCCCTCTCCCGTAAAGGCAGAGGGAGTTTTCTAGGCTGCGGGAACGACTTTTGTGGCGGCCCTCGCAAGCCTGAGCGAGTTCAAGTTCCCGCAGGTCCATGACCAGTTGCCTGCTGCGGGGCCTTAGACCACATGCCGCCCCGGGGCCCGTTGCGGGAACCTGCGCCAATGCGTGTAGCGGCTAGTGCGCTCTTGCGCTTGTAAGACTGAACTGATGCGTGGTCGCATTGGGGCTTGACAGCAGCGGGCGTTGAGAGTTAAGATGTTTTGTGCAACCTGGCACAAATGCGTACTACGTGCCCGAGTAGGAGTTTAGCAAGGCTGTGAAAGAGAAGATCCTGCTGATCGAAGACGAAGTGCCCATCGCCGACTCGGTAGCATACTCGCTCCAGAGCGAGGGGTTCGAGGTTCAATGCGCATACGACGGTCTCGCGGGGCTGTCCGCCTACAGGTCCTTTTACCCGGATCTGATCATTCTTGACCTCATGCTACCGAAGCTGAACGGCCTTGACTTCTGCCGCACGATTCGCAGGGAGTCCAATGTCCCGATCATCATACTCACTGCGAAAACCGAGGAGATAGATCGGATCCTTGGCCTCGAGCTCGGTGCGGATGACTACATATGCAAGCCTTTCAGCATTAAGGAACTAATCGCGCGGGTAAAGGCGGTGCTCAGGCGCACTGAGGCAGCGCGCAACCGCGAGGAGAAGATGGCTCTGCAGGTGGGCGGCATCGAGCTAGACGTAGCAAAAAGGCGCGTGACCGTGGACGGCAAGCCCGTTCATCTGCCGCTCAAGCAGTTCGAGCTGTTGAGAGTGCTGATGGCGAACAAAGACAGAGTCCTCACCAGGGAGGAGCTGTTCAAGAAAGTGTGGGACGTCGAAAACGTATACGATACCGGCACTCTCGACGTCCACATACGCTGGCTCAGGGAGAAGGTCGAAGCCGATCCTAGCCATCCGCGTTATATCAAGACGATTCGCGGGGTGGGCTACAGGATCGTTAGCGGTGAAGGCTAGATTAGGAAAGCTGTTTCCCCCCAACGCCGCCCCGACTGCGGTCGTCGCCCTGTTGACCGCTCTGGTTGTGGCGGGTAGTGCGACCCTTGCGTGCGGCCGCGTCTCCGAGGCGATGTGGGCAGTCCTGGGTCTGTCGCTTGTGCTGGTCGCCGCAGCCCATTTCAGATTTGCCCGCTCGTGGACGCGCAGGTTCAGCCAGGTGGTCGAAGCGATGCGGCGAATTGTGGAAGGTCCAGACCAGCGGCGGGGCGGCAGTCTGAACAGCGCGGCCCTGGATTCGCTAGGCCCGGCTGTGAAAAAGGCGGTCATCGAGCTGGGCGAAACCGTTGCGTCTCTGCGCGAGGAAAAGAGACGGGCCGAGCTGGTGCTCGCTCACATGGCCGATGGAATAATGGCCGTCACCCGCGACGGCACCGTGACGCTGTTCAACCGGGCAGCCGGTGCGCTGCTTGATCAGAAAACTTCCAGCGTCGTGGGCAAGAAGCTCGAAGACATCGGCCTGCACCCGGAGATAGCTCGCCTTGCGGACGAGTGCATATCATCCCAGAAGGATGTAGTCTCCGAGATCCAGCTTGCCGGACGAGCGCCGCGGATTATAAGCCTGCGGGCGACCCCGTTTCGCGCAGTCGGTTCGTGCGCGGACTGCGCGATTATCATTTTGCACGATCTGACCGAAGTCCGCCACCACGAAAAAGTGCAGAAGGAGTTCGTCTCGAACGTCGGGCACGAGCTGAGGACCCCGCTGACGGCGGTGAGAACCACTGCTGAGGCACTGCTTTCAGGCGCAAAACACGACGAAGCCGTGCTCGACAGATTCCTCAACACCATCATATCGGAAATCGACAGACTCTCCACGTTGATAGACAATCTGACGGAGATAGTTCGGGTGAGCTCGGGAATCGCGCCGACGGAGAAATCCGAGTGCAGTATTTCGGAGATAGTCTGTCAGGCGCTGGAGGCGGTTCGTCCGCAGGCGGAGAAAAAGAACATCGAGATCACGGTCGAGGTTCCCCAGAACCTGACTGGCTACTGCGACGGAATGCAAATGGTTCACGTTGTGCGGAACTTGGCGGATAACGCAGTCAAGTACACGCCCGAGGGCGGGAGCGTGCGGTTGTGGGCCGGAAAAGAGGATTCCAGCATTGTCATCCGCGTTTCGGATACCGGAATCGGCATCCCCCACGGCGAAATCCCGAGGATATTCGAAAGGTTCTATCGCGTGGACAAGGCGAGGTCGCGGCGGCTGGGCGGTACGGGGCTCGGCCTCTCGATTGTCAAGGAAATAGTCGACGCGCACGGCGGCGAGGTGCTGGTGGAGAGCAGCCTCGGAAGCGGAAGCACGTTTACCGTGAAGCTTCCGCCGCCCGAGCTGCGGCCAGATAGCCCTGTTGAAAGCACTGAGCAAGACGGGGAATCTTGAACTATGGCAGTCTCCGCGCCTATATGTGGGATCTACGACTGCGAGACCTGCACCTACCGGGAATGCGGGCTGTGTGCAGGCTGCGTCGACGGCAACAGGCAGCTTCAGGAGGAGGGTGGCGGCTCGGCGTGTGCGGTTTATACTTGTGCCCAGGCGCGCGCAGTAGACTCGTGCCTGGACTGTTCGGAGACAGTCTGTTCTTTGAGAAGAACCGTCGAGAGCATCTGTCCGCTCAGGAGCCGGTTCGAAAAACCGCGCTGGTGGGCCGGGCGGATGTCGCGTGTCCTCCAGAGGCGCAAGAGACCGTCCGCCGTCGACGAGAATCGGATCCCTGATCGGGTTGTGAGCAGGTTGCGGTGGTACCTCACGGCGCTTGATGCGCTGGCGGCCGATGGTCATGAATCAGTGTCGTCCTGGCGACTCGCGGAACTGGTAGGCGTCAACGCCGCGCTGATTCGAAAGGACCTGTCGCGGTTCGGCGGGGTCGGGACGCCCAGCTTCGGCTACAGGGTCGATACACTTCGCCGGCATCTACAGTCGGTCCTCCGGCTCGATGCGTCTAGGAACATTGTCTGGGTGGGAGCCCGGGCCTACCGGGATTCGGCAGCCGTCGTGCGGCGGCTTGGTGAACACAACTGCCGCGTAATTGCCCTGTTTGATACGGCGGAAGAGGAGATAGGTGCCCAGGTCGGCGAGATAACCGTGCTGCCGGCCGACAGGATTCGGGAGAGCTTGGCCGGTTTAGAGATCTCGGCTGCCGTGCTGGCTATTCGCGGTGAGCAGGCTCACGAAATCGCGCGAACCCTGGTGGATCTGGGCGCGCGAGCTATTCTCAACCTGAGCGCAGAGCTTCTGGTGCTTCCTGATCACGTGAGAGTTACCAGTGTAGATTTGGCGGGAGAGCTGTTGGAGCTGTGCTATTACTGTCAGTAATGGGGGCTTTGTCGATGCGACTACGTAAGACATGGCTGACAGGTTCACGGAACGGTTCCGCCGCCGGGACAGGCGAGGTAAGTTAACAAGGCCGTTACCTAAGGAGGTTTTGCGCTGGTGAATGATCAGTCGATAGGCGACGTGCTACGAGCGAAAAGGGAGGACCGGGGCCTCAGTTTCGACGAAGTGCACGAGGCTACAAAGATCACCCCCGAAAACCTTGCAGCCCTCGAAGAAAACCGGTTCGACGTCTTCGCGAACAAGGTTTACGCGCGCGCTTTTCTTCGCGACTACGCGAACTTCCTTGGTCTGGACAGTGCCTTGCTGCTGGCTCGGTACGAGGAGGAATGGGCGGCGCCGGCAGCTGCGCAGGCTGTCGTACGGACCGAGCGGAGCGCATGGCGCGCGGTTGCCTGGGCAGTCGCCGAGATCGTCCTAGTCGGCGCAGTCGGGGCGGGGTCCTATTACTTCAGGTGGGCCGGTGCACGTGAGTCAGAACCAGGCCTGCGCATGCCGAT
>JBMFPI010000110.1:0-9988 GCA_049969195.1 Armatimonadota bacterium | reverse complement strand
TTCAAGTTCGAGCAGGAGCTCGCGCCCGATCAGTGGTTCTGGCAGGAATCCGTGAGTAGCATCTACTGGATCAGCATCGCGGCGTGCGACGGCGGCCCGCCGGGCGCGCATCCCTGGGGCTGGAAGACGCGCAGACGCGACGCGAGCTCGCCTGCGCCGGATGCCGCGGTGTCCATAACCGCTCCGGTTCAGCCCGGGCTGGGTAGCCGGTACGTCAGGGGCGCGCCGCTTTATTGGCCGACGCCTGAGGATTCCTGGGATCTGGCCTTTGAGCTTACGGCCCTGACTATAGTTTCGCAGGACGACATCAAGTGGAACCAGCCACCAATCCCCGGAGAAATTGAGCGGACATTCGTCGGCTGGGACGAAAAGTCCGTCTATCAGAGCGATCAGATCGTTGCGGACGACTGGCTGTGCGTCGATCCGCGCCCGGTGAGCGATGTTCATTGGTGGGGGTCATACATCGGCTGGGATGGTATGCAGCCGCCGCTCGATGCCCCGTCTATGTTCCATCTGGGAATATGGACGGACGTGCCCGCGGGCGGTAGCACGTTGTTCAGTCACCCCGGTTTTTTGATCTGGGAAGCCTGGGTGCCTAGGGATGAGTTGAACGAGACGTTTGTCGGCACGGACGTCTATCCCGGCTACCCGTCCGATAGCTGCTTCAGGTATGACTACACGATCCCCGTGGGCAAGTGGTTCCGGCAGATACCCGGCCCGATATCGGCGGTGTACTGGCTTAGCGTTTCTGCGGTCTACGAAGCGGTTGCGCCATTGCACCCGTGGGGTTGGAAAACGAGGGACCGAGACCCCGGATCCCTGGCTCCGGATGCGGCCGTCAGGATATTCGATCCTACGGCCCCAACTGAGGGCAGCCGCTACGGGCGCGGCGCGCCGATATTGAGTCCGTTCGGAGGCCAGATGGACACGGCGTTCCAGTTGACCGCGCCGATATACGGCGAGCCTTACGCCAAGTGGTCACAGCCCCCGCGGCCCTATTACACCCCTGCCTTCAATGGCTGGGACGAGCGCTCCGTCTACGGCAGAAACCAGATCGTGGCGGATGACTGGGTCTGCCTGAGCACGAAACCCGTGACGGATATCCACTGGTGGGGGTCGTTCGAGGGCTGGAGCAGCGAACAGCTTCCGCCGCGAATGCCGGACGGCTTCCACATCACGATCTGGACGGACGTGCCGCCGAACGGTACCGGTTACAGCCATCCGGGAGAGGTAATCTGGTCGGCGTTCTGCAATAACTATAGATGCGAGTTCGCCGGATGGGACATCGACCCCAGGATGGACAGAGTCCCTGAGGCCTGTTTCAAGTTCGAGCAGGAGCTCGCGCCCGATCAGTGGTTCTGGCAGGAATCCGTGAGTAGCATCTACTGGATCAGCATCGCAGCCGTGTACTTTGAGGGTTACCCCGAGGAGTATCTGTGGGGTTGGAAGACGCGGCCGCGAAAGGACTCGCTGGCGCCTGATGATGCGGTGAGAATTTTCGATCCCACCTCGCCATGGCCCGGGAGCCGGTATGTGCGGGGCGAGCCGATCGTGTGGCCGCCCGAGAGCGGCAATTCGTGGGATATGGCGTTCGTCCTGACCACATTGCCGACCGCGCCGGGCAGCCTGACGTTCGCGGAGGACGTCGAGATTCCGGACCACTTCTGGTATCCGAGCGCCGACCCGTACAACGAGATGTTGAGCGTGCGGGTCAGTGCGAGTCCTGCCGAGGACGTAAGGTGGGACACGCTCACCCTGCAGGCGTACGGAACCGGCGATGATTCGGCGGATATCGCGTCGGTCGACGTCTGGATCGACAATAACTACAATGGCAAAGTCGATCCGGCCGATACGTGGATCGGTACCGGTCAATATCCCGCCAACGACGGCACGGTTACCATCGCAATCGGTGTGCTACCCCCGCCGGTCGCGCCAGTGATCATAAACGCCGGCACGTCGATCAGCGTGCTCGTTTCCTATACGATGGCTGGCACGCCATCTGTTGGCGGCACCTACCAGTTCGACGTGACCGGCGCGAGCGGGACAGGCCAGAGTTCCGGGGCACCGGTCGCCATCAACGGCCTTCCGATCACGAGCGCGACCAAGATCATCGGGCTGCCGCCCATAACTATCGGCCAGGCCAAGCTGCTCGATCTCGGGACGCGGGTACTTCTTGACGGCAAAATGGTTACGGCAGACTTCCTCAACAGGCTCAGCCTGTTCTACATGGAGGAAGAGGACCGATCGGCAGGTATCGGCGTTCTGGCAGCGCCTACGCTGGGCCTTTCGAGCGGCATCAACGTCGGTGACCGTGTCAGCGTGCTGGGCACGACTGTGCTCCTCTATGGCGCGGATCCGTTTTCCGGAACGGAGCTGGCGATTATGCCGGAGCGCGTCCTCTTCTGGCCGGGCGAGCCGATCCGGCCGCTTGGCAAGAACAACAAGTCATCGGGCGGAGGCACTTTCGGCGCGCAGCCGGGCGTGTTCGACGACGCATCGATGGAGCGGCTGCGCCCCGCCTACGGCCTCAATGATGTCGGCTCGCTTGTCCGGCTCTGGGGACGCGTGACGTGCTACAACTGGGACCTTCAGCTGCCGTGGGGGCCCTCACCGGTATTCTGGATAGACGACGGATCCAACCTGCAGGACGGCTTCAACGCCGCGGGAGATCCATGCAGAGGTGTCGCGGTGCTTATGCCGGCCCCGTCGCTCCCGCCGTCGGGGTATTGGGGCATCACAGGCATTATGAAGGCGATCCCGAACCCGGCCGGCGTGCCGGTCAGACTGCTGGTCCCGCGCAGCGACCAGGATATGACCCTGTATCCTGAACCCGACTAGCACGCCGCGAGCTACTGCGGCGTACTCAACCGCCATACGCGGTTGGTTTCGATAGGGCGAGGCCCGGACGGGCCTCGCCTTTTCCTCAGCCGGCCTGTCGTCACGGAACCCAAACCCAGGGATTTCGGCGGTTGGACCCTCCTCAACTAAGCGGGAGAATCGCCGAAAACGCGCTTATTGCAACAATTTCCGCTTTGCAGCCGTTTGCCTTTCCCGGCTTGCCGCGGATATAATATGTGAACTACCAAGCGGCGGGAGGGCGGTAATGACTCCAGCAACCTGGTTCAAGTCGCGCGGGGGTGCGGCGCGGAAAACGGCAAGGCAGGGCGCGGATGCGCTGCCGGACGGGCTGTGGACCAAGTGCCCCGGCTGCGGCGAGATCCTTTTCAGGAGAGAGCTCGAGAAAAACCTGCGCGTATGCAACAAGTGCGGCTACCACTACAGGCTGAGCGCGCGGGAGCGAATTGAAATAACTGCCGACGAAGGCACTTTCAGGGAGATTGCAGCTGAACTGGTGACGGTGAACCCGCTTGGCTTCCCGGATTACGAAGCGAAAGTGAGCCGAGACAGGGAAAGAACTGGCCTGGAAGACGGCATGGTGGTTGGTACGGCGGAAATCGGCGGGCGGCCGGTGGCGCTCGGGGTGACCGACTGGTTTATGGGCGGCAGCATGGGCAGTGTCTACGGCGAGAAGGTAACGCGGCTGATGGAGCTTGCGATCCGGAAGAGGCTGCCGGTCGTGATATTTACCATGTCGGGCGGGGCGCGCATGCAGGAAGGCATACTCTCGCTGATGCAAATGGCGAAGACCGCGGCCGCAGCGGCAAGGCTTCGGAGAGCCGGACTGCCTTATATAGTAGTTCTGGCCGACCCGACGACCGCGGGTGTGCACGCCTCTTTTGCGTCCCTGGGGGATTTTATTTTCGCCGAACCCGGGGCGTTGATCGGGTTCGCCGGCGCGAGGGTTGCGGCGCAGGCCGGACTTATAGACCGGCCCGCTGACTTTCAGACTTCGGAGTTCCAGCTCGCGCACGGGATGATCGACCGCATCGTTCCCCGCCGGGAGATCAAGTCCACGCTGATCAAGATCATCGACTTCTGCTCGTCGGCGGTCGGTGTGGCCTCCGGCGCAGGCGCGGGAGAAGAGTCGAAGGAGGCCGAGGATGCCGCCTAAGAGCTGGGACGTTTTGGACTTCGAGAAACCCATAGCCGAGCTCGACGAGCAAATTGCGGAGATCAAGCGGCTAACCCAGGAGCAGGGAATAGACCGTTCAGCCGATATCGCGGCCCTGGAGCGCGACCGGGACCGTGTTATCGAAGAGGTGTTCTCGAAGCTCAAGCCGTGGGATCGGGTGCTGCTGGCCCGCCATCCCAGGAGGCCGTATACGCTCGACTACGCCCGAATAATCTTCGACGACTACGTCGAGCTGCACGGCGACCGGCTATTCGCAGACGATCACGCGATGGTCGGCGGGATCGCTACTCTCGACGGTCGGCACGTTGTGTTCGTCGGACATCAAAAGGGGCGGGACCTCAAAGAGCGTCAGTACCGATGCTTCGGCATGGCCAAGCCGGAGGGCTACCGAAAGGCTCTGCGGTTGATGAAACTCGCGGAGAAGTTCAAGCGGCCGGTGATCTGCTTTGTCGATACGCCTGCAGCCGACTGCAGCGTCGAAGGCGAGGGCCGGGGTATAAGCGAGGCGATCGCGCGCAACATGATGGAGATGTCCGTCCTGGAGACACCCATCGTCGCGGTCATCCTCGGCGAAGGCGGCAGCGGCGGGGCGATTGGGATCGCCGTCGCTGACAGAGTGCTGATGCTAGAAAACTCGATCTATTCCGTAATTCCGCCGGAGAGCTGTTCGGCGATCCTGTGGCGAGACCCCTCTAAGTTCAGGGAAATGGCTGCTGCGCTGCGGATAACCAGCTCTGACGCGCTTGAGTTCGGCGTCGTAGACGAGGTCATCAAAGAACCGCTCGGCGGCGCCCATCGAAACGTGGAGGCCACGGCCAGAAGCGTCAAGTCCGCCATCCTGCGCCACCTGGACGAGCTGGAGAAGCTGCCGCTCCGTAGTTTGCTCGACGCGCGCTACAAGAAGTTTCGGTCGATGGGCGTGTTTGAGGATCGGTCGAGAAAGAGGCGCGAGAGACCCTCAGGCGAAAGTGAGTGAGTAGACCATCATCTCTCCGGTCGTCTCAGCAAGGGGGTAGGCGAAGGCCAAATAGCGGGAATGTAGGCAGGGTTGCACCCCGCGAAACGAAAAACAGATGACGCCGTTCATTTCGGGAGGTAGCCGACCGTGCGGAACTTCGACGTGATCATGGCGTGGTGCGCAGTAATCCTGCTAGCGCCAACTGCGCTGGCCTCGTTTCCACAGAACCTGCTTTCAGGCAAGCTGGGCACGAAGGTCTTCACAAACGCCCGGCTGGCCGACAACAGCCGGCTCGAGGACATACTCAGCGACGGTATTATCTCCAAGGGCCAGTTCCGCTTCGACAAGATCGACCAGCAGCAGGTGTTCACAGTTGACTTCGGATGCGAGCGGGAGTTCGACCGGGTCGAGTTCGGCAGCGCCGGTTGGGGCGAAGAGGGCGGTGCGAAAGTACTCAGGATCGGGGTGTCGCGTACGTGGCCGGACGGTCCGTTCGAACAGGTCTACGAGCGCCAGAAAGTCGGTTACTTCCAGGTCTGCCGACTGCCCCTCACGCGGGCCCGATGGGTGAGGTTCGATTTGGGCAGGGGTACTGAGGGCGCGCTGGTCCACTCTGTGCGCATCTACAAGGGGTACCGGCACCCCGACCTCGTGGAAGTTACGAAGCTCCTTGCGGACAGGATAGCGCCCGACGTGCCCGGCCTGGAGGGCTTCTACTCGGCAGTCAAGGCAAGAAACTGGACAACCGCAGCCGCCAAACTGCGCGCATATTACGCCCGGACGCACCCGCCCAAGGATCCGCCTGACCCGAATGCTGATCTCCGTGCTGCAGAACAATACGCCTCCGGTGACCTGGATTTCGCGGGCATCAAGCGACGGGAAACAGTGCCCATCGATTGGAGCTATCAGGAAACACGAGACTGGTACGAGCACAAGAACTTCCTCAATCGCGGCCGCATGATCGGCTACCCGCTGTCGGCCTACTACAATACGGGCGAGAAGAAGTGGCTAGATCGGTTTCGCGCGTGCTTCTACGACTGGGTCGATGCCAACCCTTGTCCGCCGGAGACGATTTACGCGGACCACCCGACCTGGCGCACTCTCGACACTGCTATGCGCCTCGGCTGGCTTTATGAGGGTTTCCCCCGCGCTACGGCTTCGGGAATCGATGACGAGCTATGGGCCAACTACCTCTACCTCATCTGGCAGCACGCTGACTATCTGCACCGGGACAAGATCAGCGGGGGCAACTGGCTAGCAACGATCACGATGCACGTGATGGAGACCGCCGTGCGTTTTCCAGAGTTCGCCGATCGCAAGAGATGGATGGAGTTTGCCCGGTCCGGCTTTGAAACTAACGTCCTGCGCGACATCTACCCGGACGGTAAAGAAAAAGAGGACGCTCCCGGATATGTGTGTATGGCCTACATCGGGATGTTCGAGACACTCAAAGGCCTCGACGAAGTTGGCATCAAAGTACGCGACGACGTTCGGGAGAGGATGAACAAGGTACAGACGTTCCTTGGAGCGATAACCCAGCCGGATGGCATCATGCCCGCCATAGGTGACTCCAGCTTCGCTGGGCCGGACTGCCTCAATGATACCTGGGCCTACTTCGGACGGGATGACATCCGTTATATACTCAGCCGGGGCCGCGATGGCAAGCCGCCCGCGTGGGGTTCGATCAATTTTCCCGACGGCGGCTGGAGTGTGATGCGGAGCCCTTACGACAAGCAACCCTATGAGGAAGCGCGCCACCTCGTCTTTAAGTCCAGCAGCGAAAGCCACGGCCATCTCGATGTCCTGAGCTTCACTCTTTACGCCTACGGCCGCCAGCTCCTCATCGACCCCAGCATTAAGAGCTACGAACGAGAAGACGGCGCGCGATATGTCCAGACCGCGTACCACAATACCATCACTGTGGACGGACAGAACCAGCGCAAGGGCGGAGGCAGTACCGATAGGTGGGCATCCAACTCCGGCTTCGACTATATCACCGCCCACCACGACCGTTACGAGGGCCTGATCCACCGCAGGAGCATCATATTCGTCAAATCAGACTACTGGTTGGTGCGCGATGAGATCACCGGCAGCGGTAGCCATACATTTGATCAGAACTGGCATTTCCTCGAAGATGCCGGCCTCTCAGAAGACAGGTCCACCATGTCCGTGCGCACCGGCTACCCCGACGGTAACCTACTGATGATCCCCCTGGACCGCGAAGGCCTGACCTCCCAACGTGTGCCTTTCAAGATTGCGAAGGCCCGTATGGCTGGCGGATCCAGGGCCGAGGTGGATTCATTCGGATGGCGGTACTCGAAACGCGGCCCGACGCCGGTGGTCTTCGATATCTTACTGTACCCTTACAAGGGGGCCGAGGTGCCCAGGGTCGAGTCCAGGAAGTATCATCTTGAGGGCGCGACCGCCTACAAGATCAGTGCTGGGGAACGGACGGACTATGTCCTGCTGTCGCACGAAGGCGTTCGGGAAATGAAACTGCCCGAGGCGCATATAGCGGCGATAGGCGAAGTCATTGTGTTACGCATGGCCGGCGGCAAGCTGGTCAGAGTGTCGGGTGCAAACGTCCAGTCTGTCGAGATCGAGGGGAGGCGGGTAGTCGATCAAGACCTGCCGGCGGAGCAGATCGACATCGCCCGCGCCTCGTGGTGGGGATTTGATCCGGAGGACTCCACCGATGCCCTCCAGGCTGCGATCAACTCCGGTGTCAAGACGCTGGTGGTCGACAACGTCGGCAAGCCGTGGGTAATCAGGCCGATCACCCTCGTTAGCGACCAGGAGATCGTTTTTGAGTCCGGAGTAGAGGTTGTTGCTAAACGCGGGGAGTTCAAGGGGAAAAACGACAGCCTGTTCAGTGCATCGAACAAACGGAACATTTCTCTAATCGGCTACGGTGCAGTGCTGCGTATGCACCGGGACGACTACGCCGGCCCCGACTATGAGAAGGCCGAGTGGCGGATGGCTCTGGCGCTGCGGAGCTGCGAGAACGTCAAGGTCTACGGCCTCACGCTGGCCGACAGCGGAGGCGACGGCATCTACCTGGGCGTCGCAACCAGGGGAGTTCCCTGCAAGGATATCCACATCAAGGACGTCGTCTGCGACCGTAACTACCGGCAGGGAATCAGCGTGATCTCGGCAGAGAACCTGCTGATCGAGAACGTGGTCCTGAGCAACACGGCCGGCACCGCCCCACAGGCCGGAATCGACTTCGAGCCGAACAAGGCCGACGAGCGGCTCGCGAACATTGTGTTGCGCAACTGCCTCAGCCGGGGCAATAGCGGCTGTGGGTTTATGTTCCACCTGGTACCGCTCGACGCTAAATCGCAGCCGGTATCGATCCGCCTGGAGAACTGCAAGTCTGTGGGAAACAAGCACCCGTTCGGTCTTACGACGGGAAAGACGGCGGAGAAGACTGTGCCAGGGCTAGTCGAGTTCGTGGGATGCGAGTTCCGCGACGATCGATCGAGCGCGTATATCGATAAGCCTCTGGCAACGTGTAAACTGCGACTGGTAGACTGCGTGTTCGACAACGTAGCACGTGACAAGCCCGATCAGTCCCCCGTGGTGCTGGGCAGCGAGACGGCCGCGGTAGAGATGGTAGACCTGCTGATTCGCGATCCGCTCGAGCGCAATCCCGTGAAACACCTGGGGTTCGCAGGCGGCGCGCCGCCAGACGCTGTCAGGGGGACGGTGATTGTCGAGCGCGACGGGAAGCGCGAACGGATCGAGGTTACTCCGGAGCGGATGTTGTGATGCGTGCCGGGGGCGTCTTCTTCGACCTGTACGGAACACTGGTTACCCTGGACGACGTCAGCGCGGCCTGGGCTGACTGGCTGACCGCACTTCACGCGGCTCTACTGGAATTCGGTCTCCAGATGAATCGTGATGAGTTCGCCCTGTGCTGCGACGGGTTCTTCGGCAGGCCCGAGCCGGCGGCGGGCGATGAAGGATATACTGCCTACGAGCGGCGGATGCGCGTCCATACGGCTGAACTCGGCCTCGTGTTGGATCGGAAAAGTCTGAAGCGTGTTTGTTCGGCCGCTCTTGATGCCTGGCACGCGCACGTTCGGATCGACCCGGAGGCGCGCCAGGTGCTCGCCGAGCTCAAGCCCCACACCACACTTGCGCTGATATCAAACTTCGACCAGGCCCCGCACGTCCACGCCTTCCTGTCTGAAGAGGGGCTTGCTGGATTCTTCGACGCCGTTCTGGTGTCCGATGAGGTAGGGCTCAAGAAACCCGACCCGCGCATCTTTCAGCTCGCGCTGGAACGGACGGGTTTGACGCCCGAGCGCGTCCTCCATGTCGGCGATATGAGGGACGATGTCGTCGGTGCCCGGGCCGCCGGCATCACACCCGTTTTGATCCGACGCGAGTGGGCAGAGCCCATCATCCCGGACTTCCTCATACGATCAAATCCGTCGGACTATTTCAGCAACGAAGCCCCATCCGATGAAGTGCGAGTGATCGGCGCGCTCTCGGCGTTGATCGATCTTGTGCAGGCCGGTTGAAGAGGCTGTAGCCGCAAAACGCAGACCGGACATTCTCGACAATTCGACGGTCCCCAACCAAGCGCGAGAATCGCCGGAAACGGGCCTAGCGCAAAAGCCCGGTTGAAAGGCCGAAAGCGGCTTACCAGTTCACCGGATAAACGTTGATGCTGGACAGGCAGCCGGCCAGGGTGGTTAGCCCGCCTCCCAGGAAATCCCCTGCGATCAGCCCGAAGAAGAAAGGCAGCATCCGACGATAGAGCTTCATACCCCCTGCCCGCGTCACCACAACTTTCGCCAGCCACGCAATCATAAACGGCGTCCAGAGGTTGTAGGAGGTAAATGTGTTTGACATGCAATAGCCGACCGGGTGGAACGGCCACCAGACGTAAAGCGTGCGCATGTAGGCCAGAAACATAGTGAAGACCACGCCTATCGCGATCCCCAGCATGCCGCCGGTGTTGGGTTTAACCGGCGCCTTCAGCCAGG
>JBMFPI010000109.1:0-10008 GCA_049969195.1 Armatimonadota bacterium | reverse complement strand
GCAAGAAAGCAGCGACCGGTATGCCGCTGCCGAAGGCATCCGAGATATACGCGGCCGCGGCCAGCAGCCCGCAGATTGCGGCGATTAGAGCGTAACGTCGAGCGGAGGCCGCATCCTTTCGCATCCGCGAGTCTATGTCTATCCCTGACTGCGCCTCTGAATAAGACATCTCATCCCCGCCCGTGGTTGGGTGTATCAAGAATACCACGGTTGTAGCACAAGCTCAACAATCAGTCTCAGCAAGTATTCGTTCAGTCAAACGGGCGCAAACGCCCCCGACCACGTCATCCGGAACTCGATTCAGGATCCATCCCTTCGGCGCCTGGATGCCGAAACAAGTTCAGCGTGACGTGATTCCCGCGGAACTGAGATGTCTTCTTAGCAGGCCGTTGGGGTAGCCGCGTTTTCGGCGGTTCTCACGCTCAGTTGCGGAGCGTCGAATGCGCAAGAAGAGGCCTGATGGTCCTGGCATCCGGCAACCTTCAATCCCGGCTTGGCAGACCGCATGGGTCGCCGCCCGGGGAGAAGCCGAACTGTTTCGTATCGGTCCAAGAGGATTCGCGACGGCCCGCGTATAAGGTGTATCAGGCACACTCATGTTTGACCTCATCATCAAGAACGCGCACATTATAGACGGTACGGGAACGGAAGCTGCCCGCGGCAATGTAGCGGTGCGGCGCGAGCGTATCGCCGCGGTTGGTGATGTGGAAGGGCAAGCGGCCCGCGTGATCGACGCCTCAGGGCAGGTAGTTGCACCCGGCTTCATCGACATCCATTCTCACACCGATGCAGGCCTGCTCATCGACCCCCGCGCGGAGAGCAAGGTCACGCAGGGCATAACCCTGGAACTCTGCGGGAACTGCGGCTTTTCGCCGGGTCCGGTGCTTGACAGCGCCGGGCAGTCTGAGCTTGATGAATGGCGGCGCAGGCACAACATCGAGGATCGCTGGGAGTCGCTCGACGACTTTCTACGCCTTCTGGAATCGCGCAAAATCGGCGTCAACTTCGCGACGCTCGTTGGGCACTCAAACCTGCGCGCCGCCGTAGTCGGCCTGGAGAACAGAAAGGCCGGACCGGACGAGATCGCTGAAATGAAGTCATTGGCGGCGGAGGCGATGCGGCAGGGGGCGTTCGGGCTTTCGACCGGCCTGCAGTATCCGCCGAGCTCGTTCGGAACGACCGACGAGATTGCCGAGGTCGCCTCGGCGATCACGCCATTCGGGGGCATTTACGCCACTCACAGCCGCAACGAGCGCGACCGCATACTCGAAGCCGACGCGGAGGCCATCGAGATCGGCAGGAGGGCCGGGGTGTCGGTGCAGATATCACACCACAAAGGATGCGGCCGGGATAACCCGGAGAGGACCGGGGCTGCGCTGGCACTCATAGAGGAAGCGAGGCGGTCCGGCCTGGATGTGACCGTTGACGTATATCCTTACACCGCGAGCTCGACCGGGCTGGCCATATTCCTGCCCGAATGGGCTCACGACGGCGGGGACCAGGCACTGCTCGAGAGAATTAGAACGAGACGAGCCGATTTGGTGGAGCATCTGCGGGCGTTAAGCGCCGGCGGGCGGCCTGCATGGGAATCCGTTCGCATAAGCAGTGTGAGAACCGATGCAAATCGAAAATACGAGGGTATGAGTCTTGCCGAAGTCGCGCGGGAGCGCAGCACGTCGTGCGAGGAGGCGGTGCTTGATCTACTGGCCGAGGAGAGCGCCTCGGTCTCCATCGTGCATTTCGCGCAGTGGGAAGAGGACGTGATGCGGGTTATGCGGGCCGACTTCGCGATGTTCGGCACCGACGCGTCGGCACGCAGCACCCCGGGCGAGCTCGCAAAAGGCAAGCCGCATCCTCGCGCATTCGGCACATTTCCCAGAATCCTTGGTAGATACGTCCGCGAACAGAAGCTGATGCCCCTGGAGACGGCCATTTTTAAGATGACCTCGTTGCCCGCGCGGAAGCTCGGCCTCGCGGACCGGGGCGCCATCATGACGGGCAACTGGGCGGATCTGGTGGTTTTCGACCCGCAGGCCATCATCGACACCGCGACCTACGAAAACCCCCACCAGATTTGCAGCGGGATATCTTGGGTGTTTGTGAACGGGCACGCGGCGGTTGAGCACGGCCGGATGACCGGTATCCTGGCCGGACGCGTGCTGCGAAAGCAACCAGAATGAACATACTTCGTAACCCTGAATACCGCGGAATTGCGATTCTTATTCTGGTGATCGGGCTGATGGGGTTCGTGCTGGCGGTAGCCACGGGAAGAATCGAACTGTTCCCGGGACCCAGGGCGCTCGATAAGATCATATTCGTGTCTGATGCGGGCGGCTCGCCCGAGATATTCGCAATCAACGCGGACGGAACCGGTCGTGCCCAGCTTACTGCCGGTGCCGATGTGCGCTCCACCCCGGCGGTCTCCCCAAAGGGCGACCGCATCGTCTGCGTGGGCAGGTTTCGCGGATCGGAACAGGTTTTCTCGATAGGGGCAGAGGGTGGGACGCCTGATTGGCTGACGAGCCAGTCCGGGCCGAAAGAGCATCCGATGTTCACGCCGGACGGCGGACGGATATCCTATATCGCGAGCGGCCGGGTCTTCGTAGCCAACAGAAACGGAGATAACCCGTATCCGATCCTGCCGACCACATTGGAGCTGCGCGCAGCGATGTCGGATCCGCTCAGGCGGGGTGAGGTGCCGACGTATTTCGACTACGCCTGGGCGAAAGACTCTGAGGCGATCGTTGGAGCAAGGAGGGACACCGACGGCAGCGAGTCCGTTCTGTTTCTAGCCGGGCACGACGCGGCTCCGCAGATAGTACCGGGTGTTGGATTGACCTGGTCCAGGCTGCTGAACGTTCTCCTGGAGCGCGAGGGCGAGTCGAGGCATCGTGTGGCGCCTGACGCTCGGGTTCGGATCACGGGGCTGGCCTGGGCGGCGGCGATGGACGGGTTCGCAGTTTCGCTTGTATCCGGGCGCGACGGCTTCCTTCTGGTGTTCGTCCTGGACAAGAACCAGCTCAGACTTGGAGGGTTCAAATCCTTCGAGGGTCGTAAGGTGGGCAGGCCGACGTTCGCGCCCGACGGCTCGGCTGTCGTTGTCCCCGTAGCAGGCGGTAAGGATGGGGCTGAGAGCGGCCTGGTCAGGGTAGACCTTGCGGAAGGTCAAGCAGAACTGATCTGTTCGGGGGCATTCGAGAAGCCCAGCTACTCCCCCGCCGGAGACAGAATACTCGCCGTGCTCGCCGACGAAAAGGCTCGGAAACGCGATCTGGTGTCCGTCGGACTGGATACGGGTGAGGTGAAGCGTTTAACCCGGGACGGCCACAGCTATGACGCCGTTTGGTCGCCGCCCTCGGAAGCGGATGGGACGCGTTGAATATGACATCTGCGAGCGAGACAATTCGTCGGGCGAACGCGCTGTCGAAGGGTTACCTGACAGACCAACTGATCCCATACATCGGCAACAAGCGCAAGCTTCTGCCCCTGATTTTGACGGCCATTCGGACGACGCAAGCCCGGTGCGGCACATTTCTGGATCTGTTTGCGGGTAGCGGGGTCGTGTCGCGGCTCGCTAAGCTGAGCGGGTTTCGGGTAATAGCGAACGACTGGGAACCGTACTGCGAGGTCATCAACCGCGCCTACATAGAGGCCAACAGTGCTCCGAGCTTTTGTCGACTGGGCGGTCTTAAGGCGACGATCCTTTCACTGAACCTGCTTCCTGGAAGAAGAGGGTATATCGCCACCCATTACTGTCCGGCCGACGACGTGCACTACGACACATCTCGTGAACGTATGTTCTACACACAGTTCAACGGCCGGCGCATAGACGCTATCCGTGAGACCATAAAGCGCTGGCGCGACGAAGGCGTAATCGGAGATCTGGAGGAGGCAGTTCTGCTGGCTCCGCTGGTATACCAGGCCTCATACTGCAGCAACACGTCAGGAGTATTCAAAGGATTCCACAACGGATGGGGCGGCAGAACTGGGACCGCATTGTACCGGATCCACAGCCGACTTACTCTCAAGCCGCCGATATTCTTCGACAACGGCCTGCCCAATCTGGTCCTGCGGGAAGACGCAGCGGAGGTCGCTCGCCGTTTTGAGTGCGACATCGCCTACCTGGACCCGCCTTACAACCAGCACCAGTACGGCTCTAACTATCATCTACTGAATACGATCGTTCTTTGGGACAAACCTAAGATCAGCCCCTGCATATCAGGCAACGGCGCTCGTGACAAAGCGGGTATTCGCACGGACTGGCGGACGCTCCGCCGAAGCGCATACTGTTACCGGTCGACCGCACTACAGGCCTTCGGCGAGCTTGTGGATACGCTGCGCGCGCGATTTATCCTGACCAGCTACTCTACCGACGGCATCATGCCGCTGGATGAGATGATGCGGATTCTCAGCGAACGCGGCGATCTCAGCGTCCTGGTTCGGCGGTACAAGCGATACAGGGTAAGCAGCACCCGGCCCTCCCCCAGGCCGCACACGGTCGAGTTCGTGGCGATTGTGGACACGTCGAGGCGGTCGTCGCCTGGCCAAGTCGACCGCGCCGTTGAAGTTATAATGCAGACTGAGCAGAGGAGGCTGCAGTTTTGAAACGTTCAGAAACCGCCGGTGCGCCGCACAGATTTCGGTCGGACGCTGGCTTGGGAATCCGGCCCGTCCGTAGCGGAGGCAGCGGAGTCCGACTCGTGCTGTTGGTCACCGTCGGGGTTTTCTTGCTGCCGTTCGGCATTGGGGCCAATCCGCTCGTGTTGGCTCCGACGGGAACCACGCTGACCACGGGC
This sequence comes from Armatimonadota bacterium, assembly GCA_049969195.1. Taxonomy (GTDB): domain Bacteria; phylum Armatimonadota; class UBA5829; order UBA5829; family UBA5829; genus CALJES01. Next base: position 5,212 of record JBMFPI010000109.1, on the reverse strand, counting down.
CAGTTCAGGCTTGAATGGGCACAGAGCCCCGGCGGCAGCGGCGCCAGGTACTTCTGGTTCGCGGCCGGGCTTGCGCAGTTTGAGGCAAACCTGATCAGCACACAGAACGTGGTGGGACGCAGCGATAATATCCTAGGAGCGCAGTGGTGCTTCCTGCCCGAGACGTTTATTACGCCCGCGGTATCCCTCGGTGCGACCGACATAGCATCTCAAACAAAGGAAGGATTCGGGGCATACTTCGCGGTGACCAAGCACATCAGCACGGAAAACGTAGTGCCGGTTCTAAAAGAGTTCGCGGCCACGCTCGGGCTCGGCTTCGGCGGGATTCGGGGGCCGTTTGTCGGCTTTGAAGCCAAGCTGCCGTGGGGGCTGTTCGTGCAGGGCGAGCACGACAGCCGGAACGCGAACGGCTCCATCGGGTGGCAACCGATCTCGATGCTGCGCTTCAAAGCATATTGTATACGGCATGATACGTACTTCGGTGTCGAACTAGTACCGAGCTTGTTCTGAGTTTGTTGCAATAGACGCGTTTTCGGCGGTTCCCACGTTTGGTTGAGAAGCGTCGACTCGCGGAAAACGCCGGGTTTGCGTTCTATCACAACAACCTGATGTTCCGGCCCGGACTATCGCGGTCGGCTTGGCAGAACCGGCGAACGATTTGGCTATGAGCCCGCGCAAGGTCTTCAGGACGAGATCTTCATATCGGACCGGTGCTGCCGAGAGGTGGTCAACGGTCGCGACGGGTGTATGATAGGCGGGCCTTTCAAGACCGCTGTTTTTCTTGATGGGGGACTTAACACTGGTAAGAACACTGGGGCACCGCACTGTCTATATTCTGTTGGGCTTAGGTGTGTCGGCCGGTCTGTTGGGAGGACTGCTGGGCATTGGGGGAGGCGCGATAATAGTCCCCGGTCTAGTGTTCTTCCTCAATTTCGACCAGCACAGGGCGCACGGCACCAGCCTGGCAGTGGTACTTGCGATGAGCCTGGCCAGCGTGGCCGCCTATTGGCGTGGGGGGCACATTGACTGGCTGCTTGCCGTCGAGATGGCGTTCGGAGGGGTGCTGGGCGCCTGTGTGGGGGCGCGGGTGGTTGCAGCACTGAATGGGCCTGTACTGCGCTGGATATTCGCGTTGTTTCTCGTGTCGGTCGGTGTAAGGATGATCGTTGCTGGGCTGTTGGGGCCGAAAGGCGCGCCCCAGGCCCAGCACGCGCTGTCCGGTATGAACCTGGCAGCGCACGTTCTTCTTGCTGTTGGCTTGGGTGTGGTCACCGGATTTCTGAGCAGTCTGCTGGGCATAGGCGGGGGGATGGTTATGGTCCCGGCAATGGTGCTGGTGCTGGGAGTCGACCAGCACACGGCCCAGGGGGTATCGCTGGCCGCGATCATGCCGACTGCGCTGACCGGTGCATTCCTGCACCTCAATATGGGCAACGTGGAGATTCGAGTGGCCAAGTGGGTGGGAACTGGTGCCCTTATCGGCGGTGCGACCGGCGCCAGCGTCGCTACCTTGCTGTGCCCGGCAACGCTCAAGCTCTTCTTCGGCGTCTTTCTGGTAGTTATGGCTGTGCTGATGGCACTCAAGAGGCAGGGCAGCCGGCCTGGAGAGTGCGAGGTTGCCTAGTGTGCGTGCTTGTGCGGACAAGTGCGAATCCGGTGGAGGAAATATGGAAGCCAGGTATGTGATCGGAGTAGATCTGGGCGGGACTAACGTCCGGGCTGCCGTAGTAGATCTAGAAGGCAGAATTGTCGGGCAGGGCCGCACCGATCCGAGAGCGATGGAAGGCGTGGAAATTACCCTGCGCCAGATCGTGGCGGCCATACGTGAGGCAGTCTCCCAATCGGGCGTGGCCGAAGGCGATATCGGCGGCTGTGGCATGGGTATACCCGGAACGGTTAGAAACGCCGAGGGCATGGTTATGTGGTCTCCGAACTTCAAAGACTGGAACGGAGTCCAGATCAGGGACCCGATTGCAGCGGAAATCGGGGTGCCGGTCTCGATGGGTAATGACGCAAACGTCGCAGCGCTCGGCGAATATGCGTTTGGGGCAGGCCGCGGCTCTAAGTGCATGATAATGTTCACGCTTGGGACCGGGATCGGCAGTGGGCTTATTATGAACGGGGTGAGCTGGAACGGCGTAAGCGAGACGGCTCCCGAGATGGGTCATCACATAATCCTTGCAGACGGCCCGCGCTGCTCTTGCGGGCGCTACGGATGCGTGGAGTCTTTGTGCAGGCGCGATGCGATAGTCGATCGCGCTGCCCGCAAGGCTCACCAGGGACGCTACACTTCGCTTATCGAAAAATCCGGCCACGACCTCAGATATGTCACCCCCGCAATGATCGCCGAGGCAGCCCAGGAGGGCGACGAGATCTCCATAGAAACGCTCGAGGAGACCGGTTATTATCTGGGGATTGCCGTAGCGAACGTGATCAATATCTTCAACCCGGACAAGGTCGTGATCGGAGGCGGGATCGCGAAGGCGGGGGATCTGCTCTTCGACCCAATCAGAAGGACGGTCGAAGTGAACGCCCTCTATGAGTCGCTTAAGGTATGCGAGATCGTGCCGGCGGCACTTGGTGACGACGCCGGCGTGCTGGGAGGAGCCGCGCTCGCGATGCAGGCTGCGGGTGTTCAAATCTGACCCTTCATGAGGATCCGCCTGCCCACAACTGTCGAGACACCCCTGGCGCCGATAAAGGCCCGAGCGCGCATAATGCGGCAGTTGATTGCGTATCTGGGGCCGGGGTTCTTCGTGACGGTCGGGTTCATCGACCCCGGCAACTGGGCGACCAACATTGCCGCAGGCTCGCACTTCAACTACGACCTCCTGTGGGTGGTGACTCTGAGCACACTGGTCCTGATCCTCTGGCAGCACATGTCGGCGCACCTTGGGATCGTGACCGGGAAGTGCCTCGCGGAAGCCGTGCACGAGCACGTGAAGCTCGTTCCGCGCCTGATCTACGGTTCGACCGCTATGGTTGCTTGCGTGGCGACGGCGCTCGCGGAGATTCTGGGTGCCGCGCTGGCGCTCGCGATTCTGTTTCACTTACCGATGCGGCTCGGCGCGATCTGTGCAGGGCTGTTCGTAGTGACGGTCATCTGGGTCCAACAGTATAGAACGCTGGAACGGTTGATAGTCGGGTTTGTAAGCGCCATCGGGCTTTGCTACCTGGTCGAACTCTATCTGGTGAAGCCGGATTGGGCCCAGGCGGCCTATCATACGTTCGTGCCGAGGCTGAACTCGTCGAGCATCGTCATCGCGATGGGCGTGCTTGGGGCGGTGGTGATGCCGCACAACCTGTATCTGCATTCCGAAGTAATCCAGAACCGGGAGTGGGAGGGCAGATCCGAAGAGGAAACGCGCCGTTTGCTGCGATTCGAGTTTGCGGATACGCTCGTCGCGATGCTCGTAGGAATGGCGATCAACTCGGCAATGGTAATCGTTGCGGCATCCGTCTTCCACAGGCACGGGGTCGGCGTCTCCGAACTTGCTCAGGCTGCGGATACGTTGAAGCCGCTGGTGGGTAGACTCGCGGGCCTGGTGTTTGGGGCCGCGCTTCTGTTCTCAGGGCTTTCCTCTTCGATGACCGCCGGCGTGGCAGGCGGGACGACATTCAGCGGCTACCTGGGCCGCCGCACCGAACTAGAAAGCCCTTGGTTCCGCGCCGGGATGATGCTGACGATCCTACCGGCAGTGGCACTCATAATGGCGATCCGAGACGCATTCCAGGCGCTGATCATCAGTCAGGTCTGCTTGAGCGTTCAGCTCCCTCTGACTATGCTGCCGCTGTTCCTGCTCACATCGAGCCGCCGGGTGATGGGCAGGTTCGTGAATGGGTGGTTCGAGACCGGCGCCATGCTGGCGACCGGTCTCGTGATAGTTTTTCTAAACGCACTGCTGATATACCAGCTATTCGGGGGACGGTTCTAGTTCATCCCGCCGAGGTCATAGACGAACACGTGGCCCTCACCCTTTCATCGTCCGGGGCAATATGCCTCGGATGATGGGCGTAATCACGTTATGCTAAACCTGTTTCAGCACCAATCCACCGAAAGAATGGATCCTGAATCAAGTCCAGGATGACGGCCTTCGGAACGTTTGCGCCTGCAAAACCCAACTGATACCAACGACCGGCCTCTTTTGCCAAAACGAGTCTGGAGCGGTATAATAGTGCTGCTAAGCGTCGGATTGACGTCCACACAGTCAAATTGTAAGAACAGGAATGAGTCTACCGATGAACCGCGAGATATCCACCCTGCAAAACGCCCGAAACGCGTACCAGCCGAAACTGCCGAAGGCTCTACGCACGGGCCGAATATCGGTCGAGTTCGGCAAACCGACCGAGCCGGCAACGCACAGGGAGCAGATCAGAGCGCTCTTTCCGAACACCTACGGCCAGCCAGAGGTCAGGCTTGTAGAGGGGAACGGCGGCCTTAGTGCAAGGCCGCTCAAGGTCGGTGTTGTGTTGTCAGGCGGCCAGGCGCCGGGCGGGCACAACGTGATAGCCGGTCTATTCGATGCGTTGAAGGCCGCTAACCCGGAAAGCAGGCTGTTCGGGTTCCTGAAAGGGCCCGGCGGGGTGATCAAAGGAAACCACAAGGAGCTCACGGGCGAGATCATCGACCAATACCGCAACACGGGCGGGTTCGATATGATAATGAGCGGGCGAGACAAGATCGAAAAGCCGGATGAGCTCGCCGCTTGTAAAGCGAACTTTGACCAGATGGGACTGGACGGTCTGGTCATCATCGGCGGGGACGATTCCAACACCAACGCCGCCGTGCTGGCCGAGTATCTGCGCGCTGAGAAGGCCTCCATATGCATAATCGGCGTGCCTAAGACGATCGACGGCGATATGAAGAACGAGCAGATCGAGGCCTCGTTCGGGTTCGACACAGCCTGCAAGCTTTATTCGGAGCTTATCGGAAACATCTGCCGCGACGCAACTTCCGCGGTCAAGTACTGGCACTTCATCCGACTGATGGGTCGTGCGGCAAGCCACGTAACGCTGGAGTGCGCTTTGCAGACGCACCCGAACATAGCTCTGATCTCGGAAGAAGTGCAGGAAAAGGGCATGACCCTGAAGGAAATCGTGGAATACATCGCCGAGATCATCATCAAACGGTCTGAGGCCGGAAAGAACTACGGTATTCTGATCGTTCCTGAGGGGTTGCCGGAGTTCATACCCGAGATCAAGACGTTGATCG
>JBMFPI010000108.1:0-10015 GCA_049969195.1 Armatimonadota bacterium | reverse complement strand
CACGCACTCAGCAATGGAGACAGTATGAACCAGCAGCAAACACCTCGCAAGGTGCGGATGGTTTGACGGTTACGTTTCAACGCTTCGCGAGCGCTTGGGCGCAAGCTGCCTTTGTAGCGGACGGGTTTGAACTTCCCGAAGAGCATCGGAACCCTTCACCCCCACCCTCTCCCGCAAGGGGAGAGGGAGTTGTATATCCGCCATCTCACGTAGATGGGAAAGGAAGTTCTTCTTCCCGACGCAGTCCGGTGAACGGACTCACGTAGGAAAACGGGAAGTGTCGTGCCGCCGGAATTGAGCTGGCTGCATTCTTGACGGGTAATTCCACCTGGCTATTCGCGCAGCTTACGCACGACCCGAAATGCGCGCAGGCGATCCGGACTGCGGGGCTCAGGCCTTCATCCCCGAGAGTTTGATTCCTTCGACGAAGTAGCGCTGGTTGAAGATGAAAAGTATCAAGACAGGAATGAGCGCGATCACCGAGCCCGCCATGAGCTGGGTGTAGTTCGTGGAATGCTGTCCGACGAAGTATTTCAGCCCGATCGGGAGGGTTCGGAGTTCCTCAGTGATCGTCACGACCAGCGGCCACATGTAACTTCCCCAGAAGCCCATAAACGTGAACGTGGTCAGGGTGGCAAGAGCGGGCTTTGAAAGCGGCAGAATCACCCTGGACCAGATCCCGATGTAGCCCGAACCGTCGATCTTAGCCGCGTCCTCAAGCTCCGAAGGCAGGCCCATAAAAAATTGGCGCAGCATAAAAGTGCCGTAAGCGCTGAAGAGCCCGGGGACAATCAGAGCCTGATAAGTGTTGATCCAGTGAAGGTGCCTCATTATCACAAACACCGGGATCATCGTTACCGACCCGGGCACCATCATCGTGGCCAGATATGCAAAGAATAATTTGTCCCGACCTGGAAACCTCAGGCGCGCAAATGCATAGGCCGCCATAGAGCTAGTAAGAACCTGGCCGAACGTGCCCACCACCGCCACGAAAATACTGGACAGATACAGCCGAAGGAAGTTGATCTCGTTCCAGGCGTCGGGATAGTTGCCCCACCACGCGCGGATCCTGACGCCGTTTACGACCCTGTCCCGCCAGAAGAAGTGCTCAGGAAGCCACTTAATTCCTCCGCCTGTCGAAAAAACCTCGCTCGGCTGTTTCACCGACGTGCTGAGCATCCACAGAAAAGGCACAAGCATGGTGATCGCGCCGAAGCCGAGCACCACGTATAGGGAGATCTTTCTAGCGAGCGTGAGCCTACTCATACACGACCACCTTCCCGCCGATCCCCCAGGTAAAGCGAGTAAGTATTAGGATCACCGCGAAAAGGAACCAGGCGATCGCGGAAGCATAGCCCATATTGAACTTCTCGAACGCGGTCTGGTACAGGTAGTACTCTATGGTAGTAGTGCTGCCGGCCGGGCCACCACCTGTCATAACGTTGGCGGTCATGAACCCGCTCTGGAAGCCGCTGATGATCGACATTATGAGTATGAAAAACGTCGTAGGGCTGATCATCGGCCAGGTCACAGCCCAGAACTTAGCCCACGGGCCCGCGCCGTCGATCTCGGCGGCCTCGTAGTAGGAAGACGGCACGCCTTGCAGCGCCGCCAGGTAGAGTATCATATTGTAGCCCCCCAACCCACCCCAGAGGCTCATCAGGATCAGAGATGGTTTCGCCCAACGCACCGTGCCCAACCAGTCGGGAGGAGTCGTGAAAAAGGCGGCGATGTTTGCGTAAAGGTATCGTCCGTAGATCGCAATCCCTGCGAACGTTGCGGCCCCTACGACCACTGCCAGCACGCGGAAGAGCTCGTCCCGCCACTCAAACCCCATTTTGCCGCACAGATACCGCACCAATGCCAGTACCGAGACGGCAGCAGCCGTCACAAACAGCCCGAATATGATCGCGCACAGGACCGTAAAGGCAATCGCAGGGGGCTTGCTCGAGTAGATGGCTGCCCCAGCCATGCGGATGATCTTGTTGATCAGGCCGATGTCGGCGTTGTAAAGGTATTTCCAGAGGATCAACAGCGCGACGCCGCTACAGACAGTAGGAAGGAAATAGATCGTTCGAAGAACCACGACGCCCCTCAGTCGCTGGTTCATCATTAGAGCCAAGATCAGGCTGCCGGCCATCCCCACCGGTATGCCGGCCATCAGATATATCGTGTTATAAACGTATTGCCAGAAAAAAGGGTCGTTCGCCACGAGCCGGCCGCCCTCTCGGTGGAACCAGAGCAGACTGCGGAAGTTCTCCAAGCCTACCCACGACGGAGGCCGGAAGATGTTCCAGTGGCTGAACGCCATCACGAGCGAGATGACCACGGGCATCGAGGTAAATACCAGAAACCCGAGAAAGTTGGGCAGCAGGAACCCACACGCTGCGAGGGCCTCGCGCTGATATGCCGTTATTTCTCGTTTTGTCCTTTCGGAACTCAAAGTAGTCCCCGGGGCTTTCAGTCCAGGAAATTCGGATTGGCAAGGTTGCGGCGGATAACCGCATTGATCTGACGCGCGATCTCGTCGCACGCGCGATCCGGAGTCTGTTCACCCAACCACATTTTGTCAAGCTCGACGGACATAATCGCGCTCACGTCCAGGTTGTTTATGTAGGGCGAAAGCTCCTGCACGCGCGCGTAGCGCATCTCGTCGAGATGGAGCTTGTTGTTGCGCTCGTTCGGGTATTCCGGATTGAAAAGGAAGGCCTTCGTGATTTCGGGCGTGTTCATCGACGGTATGCCGTCGCCATAATTGGCCACCAGGAGCTGGTTTTCCTTGCTCAATAGATGTCTGATGAACGTAATCGCCGCGTTTTTGTTGCGACAGGTCCTGGGGATCGAGTAACACTTTGAGGCAAGCAGGGTGACACGAACCGGGCCGTGCGGCACGCTCGTGACGTCCCAGTCCAGATCTTTCTGCTCGCGATACTGGATTGCAAGCCATCTGCCGGAGATGGTCATGGCCACCTTGGACTCTCGAAACAAAAGAGCGTCGCTGCCCCAGGCGCCGGTCGGAGCCATGCTCTGGGCCTCGGAGGTGGTCGGCATGACGTGATGCTTCAGCCGCAGACTTGCCCAGAATCGGATTCCCTTTTTCACCGGTTCGGAGTTCATCAAGCAGCGTTTCCCGTCGCGCGAAAACAGCCGACCGCCGTACATCCATATGAAGAACCACCAGTCGCCGTTCGACACATAGAGCCCTTTCTGCTCGGGGACCCTGCGGTTGTTGATAATCCGATACTTCGTTAGCTTTTTTGCAGCCCGCAGGCACTCGTCCCACGTCCAACCGGGCTTGGGATATGGTATTCCCGCCTCTCGAAAGAGTTTGCGATTGTAAAAGAGCACATATGGCCCGCAGTTCTCGGGAATCCCGACGATGCGCCCGCGGTAGTAGATGTAAGGTTTGAGCTGTGGATACAAACTCTTGACCGGTAATTTGAACCTGTCCACGTACGGCCCCAGGTCCAGGAGCACGTCGTTCTTGGCAAAAAGACGTATTGTTTGCGGGTCATAGAGAGCCATCACATCCGGCGGCACATCGCCTGCGAGCTGTGTCAGCAGGCGCTGCGGCTCTGCGCCGGGGTCGTTGATCACTTTGATCCCCGGATGGCGAGCCTCGAAGAGCTTGATCTGCTCCTTGCGGATGGGGTTAGGATCGACCACCCAGCGGATCACCGTCTGGCCGGGCCTGGACGGATTCGCCGTCGCCACCAGGTAGACGCCCATGGCCACTATGAGCGCTACACCGAGCGCGATGCCCACACTGGCGGCCAATCGTGCCCACTTTCCGGATTCTTCCAGATCTGGTATTCCCTCGCTCAACTCAGCACCGTATTGTCGATGAGCCTCGTAGAACCTATCCGTACCGCAAGCAGGAGGACGGCAGGCCGGTCGATGCGCTCAAGTGGTTCGAGAGTATCCGCGTCGCGCACGGCAACGTAGTCGATACGAGCAAGTGGTTCCGCTTCGATCAAGCGTTGCGCCGCTTCCTGAACGACCGAAGCGCGGCGTTCGCCGGAGTTGAATGTCGCCCGTGCCTGATCGAGTGCCCGGTTCAGCACCAGCGCGGCTTGACGCTCCTCCGGGCTCAGGTATGCATTGCGTGAAGACATCGCCAGGCCATCCGGTTCGCGAACTGTCTCGCAAGGCACGATCTCAAGGGGCAGGTTCAGATCCAGCACCATCTTCTGGATCACTTTGAGCTGCTGGTAGTCCTTGGTGCCGAAGTACGCACAATCCGGCTGGACGATGTTGAACAGCTTGGCACATACGGTCGTGACCCCTCGAAAATGGCCGGGCCTGGCCTCACCCTCCAGCGTCTCGGTCAGATGGCCTCTCACTTCCACCCAGGTGTCGAATGCCTCGGGATACATTTCGGCGACGGAAGGAGCGAATACGAGATCCACACCGGCCGCCTCGCATTTGCGGGCGTCCTCGTGGAGCGCGCGCGGGTATCTGTCGTAATCCTCGCTCGGGCCGAATTGGGTCGGGTTGACAAAGATCGAAACCACCACGAACCCGCATTCAGCCCGCGCCCGACGAACAAGCGCCATATGCCCCTCGTGAAGCGCCCCCATCGTAGGAACCAATCCCACCTTCCAGCCGCCCTCACGAGCAGCAGAGATCGCCTGCCGGACATCGGCTATCGTTTCGGCGAGTCTCACGCCGACCTCCACGATTCCAGCAGTTTCTTCAGGCGGAAGTAGACCTCCTTGGGCTTCAGGTTGCTGTCGAGGAACCCGCCGTGGCACCAGAAATGACTGCCCTTGTCGGCGAAATCCCAGTAGGTGATAGCCTCGATGAACGGCTTGCTGTACGCGATGGTCCAGAGCTGTTCGACCCAGTCGGCCTGGGTAGCCTGCGAGTGCGGTGCGTGCCACTGCCCCCAGGGCTTCTTTTCGTGAGCTGCAGGATCGTCGGATGTGTCACTCGCCATCGCATGCTCAGTGATGTGTATGGGCTTTCCGAACCGGCCAAAGCGTTCCAGCATCCGGTCGATTTCGAACATGTCCCGCTGAGGGTAGTATATCTGCAGGCCGATGACATCGAAATCGAAGCCCCTGTTTACACAGTCGGTGATATACTGCATCGGCGTCCGGCGTAGAGTTTTCGGCAGGTGCTCCGCCGGTTTCGGAGCGGCGTACTCGCCCCACAGCAGGGTGTTGTTGACTACCGTCGTAGCTCTCGGGTTCGCGGCCCGAGCCGTATCGCAGGCCATCTTCGTCAAGTCCAGGAGCTGCTCATACGTGAAGTTAAGCGAGTTTGCCAGGTCATGGGCCTCGTTTATTACGTCCCAGTAGTCGATTCGTCCTTTGTAGCGACGAACTATGTCCGTTATGCGCTTAGCGTGCAGCTTTCTGACGTTCTCGAAGCTCTTGTCCTCGAGCCAGTCCGGCACTGCGGCCCGGTGGAACCAAACCAGCGGGTGACCTTTGGGGGTGATATTACCCTTCTTGCACCATTCGACCATCCGGTCAAGGCGTTCCCATTCAGGCTTACCCGGAACGGGTTCGAACCAACGGTAGTAGAACGGCAGCGTGCAGTAGTTCAGCAACTCATAGAACGGTTTGGTGTACTCCTCACCTGCATACAGGCACGCGAAAGCATTCGCGCCGAAGAGAAACCCGGGCCTCGGGCCGCGTTTTGAGATCGCGTGCCTCGCCCTGTCAAGTGCCACAAGCTCCCCCGCCCACAGGGTCTCGCAGAGGGCATCCCAGTACTTGCGCGCAGCCGCGCTCGGGGAATCGTCAGGCCTGACGTTTTCGACAATTCCGCGGGCTTTTTCCATGCGTCGAGCGATCTCCGGCGACGTTGCGATACCAGCCTTCCGCGCGGCCTCGACCGCTGCCTCGACAGCTTTCGCCCTGCTCTTCGAAACCTCGGCATTGAGCAGCACGTTACGCCCCAACTCGCCGGGCATATACCCCGATCCGCCGTTGTCCGCGACCAGGTACATCCACCCGAAGCCGTCCACCCAGTCGCCGCACGATATCTTAAATGGCACCTTCGGTTCTTCAGCGATCAACACGCCGTCCTTGCCCGTCATCGCAAGCTTGACGAGAAGTGGGTTGTAGTCGGCGTCCATGAAGTAGACTCGCTGCAGGCTACTCTCTTTTGGCGCGGGGACCATGTTGCCGTCTCTGGAGACGTAGTACTCAATACGCATTTTGTCGTCGGTCGCTGCCGCCGCTTTTGATAATGCTGCTGTTCCCGGCAACGCTGCGGCGGCTACCACCGAAGCCGCACTTTTCAAGAACTCTCGCCTTCTCATCTTCCTCCTCAGTTGTTTCGCGACATTACTGCGATAGAACGCAAACGGAACGTCTTCAGCGATTCGACGCGCTCAAAATAAGCCAAAGAGTGGTCCGCGCTTATCTCAATTGTCCGATTTCGGCGCGGCCGCGTGCCCGATGCGCAAGCCACCAGGCCCGGGCGCTCACTTCGCGGGGAACTTCCCCGACTTTACGTCTCGATTGTACGCGCGGAACGCATTTAGCGTGATTTTCCAGAGGTTAGCGTACTGCTTCACGAACGATGGCACAAACCGGTCGTACAAGCCAAGTATATCATGTGTGACCAGCACCTGCCCGTCGCAGTGCGGCCCGGCTCCGATGCCGATGGTCGGGATTTCGAGGCTTTCAGTGATCTCCTTGGCAAGCTCCGCTGGAATAAGTTCGAGAACGACTGCACACGCCCCTGCCTCTTGAAGCTCGCGAGCCTCACGCTTGATACGCTCAGCATTCTGCGCATCCTTGCCCTGCATCCTATAGCCGCCCAACTGGTGAACGGACTGCGGGGTCATCCCCACGTGGCCCCAGACCGGTATGCCGATTTTGACGATCTTCTCGACGATCTCCGCGACCTCTGCCCCACCCTCTAACTTGACAGCCTTCGCACCGGCCTGTGCCACCAGCCTGCCCGCGTTCATAACCGCGTCGTCATCATCAACCTGATACGAAAGAAACGGCATATCCGCCACCACCATCGCACGCTTTGCGCCCCTCGCCACTGCCGCGGTGTGCCGGATCATGTCTTCCATCGTAACCTGAAGCGTATTTTCGTACCCGAGCACAACCATGCCCAGGCTGTCGCCGACGAGAGCTACGTCGATCCCGGCTTCGTCAATCAATCTGCCCCAGGCGTAGTCGTAGGCGGTAAGCACAGATATCTTCTCGCCTCGCGATTTCATCTCCATCAAACCCGGAGCCGTTATGGGCTTGCTGTTCATTCCCGTCACCTCTCAAATCCAGGTCGAGTATGCACCTGTCAGGATCCCAGCGGCTTGAAGAGCGACCCCACGTACCAACCGAACAACATCGCCAGGAAAGACACGTTACCGCCGAATAGTGCCACTTCGCGAAAAGCCGTCAGCGGGGTCGTATGCTCGGTGGCCGATGCGTAGAGGCCCGCTGCCGCCAGCACCACGATAGCCACGGCCCCAAACACCACCAACACCGATCTCGAGAGACTACCCTGTAGCAGGCCAACCACCAGGTAGATCGTTGCCGCGGCCCAGAAGAAGAATCCGGAGCCGACCAGAAGTATGATCCCCGTCGGCACAACAGCCCAATTGGAACCCTGGCCCTCAAAGATCAGTTCCTCGTCAGGATGACTGACCAGACCGTTCACCGACAGCATCATTCCCACCACCGCCGACGCCACCGCGAGCAACCCAACCAGATTCCAGCTCCAGTGCTCGATCTGAGGGATGTAATATCGCAGCCACGGGATCGGCTCGCCGGGATTCACCCAGATCAACAGTAGCAGGAACGTCGCTATCCCCCACCAAACCAGGTTGACCGTCATCATTGTGGCCTGTGCCGGCTGAATTCTGGCGGACGGGCGCGCGGGCCGTTCGATGTGCTTACCAAGCAGCTTGTCGAGCTTGCGCTCGCTTTCCCGGTCGGCAGGGTTGTATTGAACCGCGTAGCTGTAGTATTTGATCGCCATATTGGTTCTCCCCTGCACCCGGGAGATGTCGCCTAGAATGGCAAAGGCCGCGGCGTTGCGAGGGTCGATTTCGAGGGCAGCGCGACAGTGGCCCACGGCTTCGTTGAATCGGCGCTGGATGAATGCCCATCTGGCATCTTTGATGTGCCTGGCTGCAGGCGACGCGGCAGTCTGCGGACCTGCCGGGCCATAGGTCGACGCCGCCCGACGGGGGCTTTGCGCGGGACGCGGTTGTTCGGGCGCGAGCGTGGCATCGTACGCGCGTCGACGCACCGGGTCACTCAGGGCCTCGTACGCTTCCCTGATTTGCAGGAAGATCCGGTGAGCGGTCTCCTTATCCGCGGCGACGTCCGGATGATACTTGCGCACGAGCTGCCTGTAGCGACGACGTATCTGCATTTGTGTCGCGTCCCGGGGGAGTCCCAGGACCTCGTAGTGTGTGCGCTTCGACCTCATCAGCCGCCCTCGCCAGCCTTCATAATGCCGCCAAAATAGCCCGAGTAGAACTGAACGGCAATCATCAACACCACAAGACCAGCGATCAGAATCGCCAGAACGAAAAGCGCTATTCCGAGCTTGTGAATCGTCAGGTCGGCTTCCTGGTCCATGTAGTCGGCCACCTTGAGGAGCACCGCGTCCATATTGCCCGTGCGCTCGCCGGTAGCCAACATATCCAGCACCGTCGGACTCACTGCGCCTGTCAAGGTGAGGGACTCGGTGAGTCCCCGACCGGCCTGTATAGCAGCTACCGAGGGCTTAATTGCCCTGCCGATAAACAGGTTGGCGCACGCATCTGCCGAAATCGAGACCGCCTCGCTCAGCGTTACCCCGGCCGAATACAGCACCGCGAGCGCCCTGCAGAAGCGAGACATCGCTATCTTGCGCGCGGTCCCGCCGATAATGGGAGGCTGGATTTTGATTGCATCCCATATCAGCCTGGGCGTCTCGAACTGGAATATGAGCTTGAGGATCACAACAATCGCGAGCAAAGGCCCGAGTTGACGCCACACCGTCGGTAAGACGACCTTGAGAAACGCCGGCATACCCTGGTCAACGGCGACCTTGACGTTGGGCAGCCCAACCTGAATCGAGAAAGCCATCGCCAATACGACTATCGGATAGATCATCGACTTGGCGATCATCTGCCGGACGGATATTTCATACTCCAGGTAAGAGGCAATGCGATCCGCCATGGCCTCCATCAGACCGGAGGACTCCCCCACGCGCACAAGGGAAAGCTGCAGCCTGCTGAAGACGCGCGGATGCCGCTCGAGGGTCTGCGAGAGTGTGCCTCCCTGCTGGATAGTATCGAGTACCTCCCGAATGATCGCACCGAGTCTGCCGCGCGTCCTGCTACCCAGGCTTCTCAGGGCCTCGGAGATCGACATACCGGAGCCGAGGATAGTCGCGAGTTGCCGGTAGAAAAGCGCGAGCGCCTTGATGCTGACACCCGTCCATAGGGGATACACGAAGTACCGCACAAATATCGAGCCGGCTTCTTTTGGCCGAACCAGGGTGCCGACGCCGCCCACCGGTCTGATATCCATCGGGAGATAACCCATTTCCCGAACTATGCCGGCGGCGTGACTCGGGTTGTCGGCCTCGACGACTCCGGTCACCGTAGCCCCTTCCCGATTTTTCGCCCTGTAGCTGAACGAGCCCACCCTAGTGCCCCATCATCCCCGCAATCTTGAATGCCAAGTCGAAATAGCTTGTGATTGTTCGGTACAGGACATACCCCGCCAGAATCAGCGAAGACGTAGTGAACATCGTGCCGGACGTGGCCCTGCCGATAGTTTTGCGCGCATCGGCACTGTCGGCGTACGCGGCGGCACGCGCAGCAAGCACTTCGGGAATCCTGCCGGCCTTCTCGCCCGATGCCACAGCGGCGACGTCCTCCTGATCGAATACCCCCGAAGCGTCCAGCAACCTGGCAATCCCGGCATCAGGCGGAAGCTGCGAGCCGACCGCGCGAAGGCGCTCGGCAATAGCGCTGTTGCGCACCGTCAGGGCAGCCGCGTTCCACGCCGAAGCCAGGCCGACGCCGGCCTCCGTAAGGCCG
>JBMFPI010000107.1:0-10049 GCA_049969195.1 Armatimonadota bacterium | reverse complement strand
CAAGATTTGGAAACCCCGGAGAATCCGCGAGTGCCCGCCGCCGTGTCTGTATCAGGCGGCGACCGCGCCGCCGGGCGAACCGTAGCGAGCGCCCAGCAGGGTGTGGAAAGCGCTACAAAAACCGTGCCAAACGCCGGAAAGGCCTCGGTAGCCGGTCGATCCGCGGGGGCTACTTCAGGCGGATGGGCGCAGACCGGCGCCTCGGGACCTGCGCCACGGACGGATCCCGCCGGAAACTCCGGGCCGGGCCGCGCGCGAGTTACTCCTCAGCAGGTCCAAAGCCCGGTTCGGTCGTCGATGCCGCAGGTGGACGCCGGCGAGCCCGAATCGCCTGCCCGCGCCGGAGAGGTCGCCGACACGGTTCAAACTTCTGACGGCGAAAAGAAAAGGCCGGACAAGATGTGGCTGATGGCCCAGCACCGGGAACAGAGCCGCTTGCATCCGAGGCGTGATAGTAACCTGTTGTCAACCGCTCTGGCTACGGCCGCAAAGCTGATTCTGGTGCTGGCGTTGGCCTATGTGACGATCCTGGTTCTCAAGATGTTGACATCAAGCAGACAGCTCACTTCGGGTCCCAGTGGACATTTGAGGGTGCTCGACACGGTGCGTTTGTCCGCAACTAACAGCCTGCACGTGGTTTCCGCGGGCGGCAAGCTTCTACTGGTCGGTTCATCCGGCAGTCGGCTGGAGCTGCTGGCCGAACTGGGTTATGCGGAGCCGACAGGCACGGAACCTGCCCACGGCGGGCGGTTCGCCGAGTACCTGTCCAGGTACTCCTCAGGCGAAACAACGCCTACGCGGCGTCTAGCGAGGTTGCTTCGTGACTGCGCGGTCGAAATGCGCGAGAAATGTGGCGGTCATCGGCTGGGCGAGCGGGAAGCCGGGAAGAATGAGGCCTAGAGTCATCACTGCTGCAACCTGTCTTGTGCTTTGGGCGACTGCGGCTCAGGCGGAGCCGATGATCCCTAGGGTGAGCATTGGGATAGACGCGGCCAGGAATCCGCAGGAGGTCTCAGTGAGCCTGCAGATTCTTCTTCTGCTTACGATTCTATCTCTCGCTCCGGCGATGCTGATAATGCTCACCTCTTTCACGCGGATCATAATAGTGCTCTCGCTTACCAGGTCCGCACTTGGAACCCAGCACGTGCCGCCTAACTCAGTCCTGGTCGGCCTGGCTGTCTTCCTCACTTTCTTCACAATGGCTCCGGTGTGGAACGAGGTGAACCGGTCGGCTGTGCAGCCGTATCTCAGCCACCGGATAACTTTCGAGCAGGGCCTCGATCGAGCAGCGAAGCCCGTGCGTGACTTTATGTTCCGGCAGGTCAGAGAAAAAGACATCGCCTTATTCGTCAAACTCGCTCGCATCGGGCGGCCGACGTCCGAATCGGGGGTTCCTACTTACGTACTTATCCCTGCGTTCGTGATTAGCGAGTTGCACAAGGCGTTCACGGTCGGCTTCCTGATATTCATCCCATTTCTGATTATTGACGCGGTGGTCTCCGTGACACTGATTTCTATGGGGATGATGATGCTGCCACCTGTGATGATCTCGCTGCCGTTCAAGATACTGCTTTTCGTGCTGACGGACGGATGGCATCTCATTGCCCAGTCTCTGGCAATGGGGTTCAATTGAGGTTTGTGAAGATGACGGACGCAACTATCCTGGACATTATGCATCGCGCTATCGTTCTTTCGATGTCGATCATTACGCCGATTCTGGGCTCCGCGCTTGCAGTGGGGATGGCGGTGAGCGTGTTCCAGGCCGCCACTCAAATACACGAGACGAGCCTGACGTTCATTCCAAAGGTGCTGGCGGTAGCGGGGGCCGTGGCGGCTTTCGGGCCCTGGATGCTAAACCAGCTCGTCAAGTTCACGACGAAGCTACTGGAGAGCATTCCGGGACTGGTGGGCTGATGGGAACTCTTGAGCTGGGACTGTCGCGGATCGAGGTTTTCTTGCTGGTGCTTACGCGAACGGCCGGCATATTCACGCTAATGCCGACATTCGGCTCCGCTCAGATTCCTGTTCAGGCGAGAGTGATTACCGCCCTGGCCCTGACATTGGTTTTTGCCCCGCTCGCGCTCGCGAGCGCGGACACGGGCGGTCTGGCCATCTCGGAGGCCTCGCAAATGCTGCTTTTGGTCGCAAGAGAGGCACTTGTCGGGCTGGCTATCGGCTTTATAACGATGCTGGTTTTCGCCGCCATCCAGTGCGCCGGCGACTTCATCGATCTGCACGCCGGGTTCAGCTTCGCCGCGATCGTGGACCCGATGTATGGGACGGAAACCGCCATCGCGGGACGTTTCCACCAGTTGCTTGCCGGGGCGCTATTTTTCGTCACCAACGCTCATCATATACTGCTCGTTGGATTGGCTCAAAGCTTTCAGATTCTGCCGGTGGGCACGATAGGCCTGGGGATCGGCTCGCCTGATGCGCTGCTGAAAATGTTCGCGGGCCTGTTCGCGGTTGCCGTCAAGATAGCGGCGCCGGTAGTGGCGGCGGTATTCCTGGCGGACGTAGCCCTGGCGGTTCTGGCGCGCGTGGTTCCCCAGATGAACGTGTTCTTGGTCGGGCTGCCGATGAAGCTCGGCGTCGGCCTTGCGGGGCTTGCAATCACCTTGCCGGTTTCGATGTCTCTGACGCGCGATGCGTTTGGCGATGTCTACCAACAGACCATAACGCTGCTGCGAATGCTGGCAGGCGGTTGAGGCGAGCGAAGCTATGGCACTACAAGATCGGACCGAGCCCGCGACCCATAGAAGACGGGAAGAGGCCCGGGAGGAAGGCAGGGTAGCCCGGAGCAGTGACGTGAACTCCGTCGCGGCCCTTGTCGCATCGCTTCTGGTTCTGCGTTCCGGCGGCCTGTATCTGTTCGACCAGGTTCAGGACCTGATGAGACACTCTCTTACGACTCTTCACAAGGCATCCGTAAACCTCGATAACATCGCGACCCTTGCAGCAAACTACGGAGCCGTAAGCGCCAGACTGTGCTTGCCTATGGTGACCGCGGCCGCGGCGGTCGGCCTGGCTGCGAACGTGCTCCAGGTAGGTTTGAAAGTTACAACCAAAGCCCTGGCGCCCGACTGGAGTCGGATAGATCCGATCAAAGGTCTGGCCAGGGTGTTTTGTCGACGGTCGCTGGCCGAGCTGGCCAAGTCTACGGCCAAGGTGGTCGTCGTCGGATGGGTTGTGTATGCCTTCCTGCGTGGTGAGTATCCTAAGATGATGGACCTTGCAGGTATGTCCCCGCTGATGATCGGTCAGGCGGCGTTTGAGCTGTGCTGGAGGCTGATGGCTCGCGCCTGTGCCGCGATGCTGATCATTGCCGCTATCGACTACATCCATCAGCGCATTCAGTTCGAGTATTCGCTTCGGATGACCAAGCAGGAGGTCAAAGAGGAGTACAAACGAACCGAAGGCGACCCGATCGTGCGATCTCGTGTAAGACAGCGCCAGCGCGAAATAGCTCGCCGCAGAATGATGCAAGATGTGGCCCGATCGCACGTCGTGATCACAAACCCGACCCACCTGGCCGTGGCGCTGCGATATGACCCCGAGGAGATGGCTGCTCCGACGGTTGTGGCTAAGGGTCAACGCCTGATTGCCGAGCGCATAAAGGAGATTGCGAGAATCCACGGAATCCCGCTGGTTGAGAATCCCCCCGTTGCGCAGATGCTTTACAAGACTGTCGATGTAGGCCAGCAGATACCCGAGCAGCTCTATCGAGCGGTTGCAGAGATTCTTGCCATGGTCTACCGAAGAGGCGGTCTGATGCCCGCCGACACACTCGCCGAAGGATAGCAAATTGGAAGCTAGTGCCGTTGCGCTCAACACACGCCGAATAGCCAGACACACCGATCTGATGGTCGGCGTGGCGGCGGTTGCTGTGATGGGCATGCTCGTTATGCCCATGCCGCCCTGGCTGCTTGACCTACTGCTGACACTCAACTTCACCGGCGCGGTAGGCGTGCTGCTGGTCTCGGTGTACACGACTCAGCCTTTGCAATTCGCCTCATTTCCGTCGATGCTGCTTGTGAGCACGCTCTTCCGGTTGGCCCTGAACATCTCGGCAACCCGGCTGATCTTGCTCAACGGTGACGCGGGATCGCTAATATCTGCGTTCGGAAGCGTTGTGGTCGGCGGTAACTACGTCGTCGGCCTGGTTGTGTTCATCATACTGGTGATCATCCAGTTCGTGGTCATTACCAACGGGACTGGTAGAGTCGCGGAAGTCGCGGCAAGGTTCACGCTCGACGCCATGCCGGGAAAGCAGATGGCAATCGATGCCGATCTGAACGCCGGGATCATCGACGAAAAGGAAGCCCAGAACCGACGAGCGGCGGTCAGCCGGGAGGCGGACTTCTACGGTGCCATGGACGGAGCCAGCAAGTTCGTTCGCGGAGATGCAATTGCGGCGGTCGTCACGATCCTTGTCAACATATTGGGCGGATTCCTGATCGGCGTCGTCCAGCGGAATATGGATTTTATTACCGCGCTTCAGACCTATACTCTGCTGACCGTGGGCGAGGGCCTGCTGATCCAGATACCTGCCCTGCTTATCTCTACAGCCGCTGGTTTGATGGTTACTAGGGCCGCTTCGGAGCACAATCTCGGCGTTGAGATGGCCGGCGAGATTTTCTCACAGCCGAGAGCCCTGTCTATCGCCGCTGCGGTGTGTGGGGTTTTGGTGCTGATCCCGGGTTTGCCCAAGATGCCGTTCGTGTTGGCGGCAGCCGGCGGGGCTGCACTCACGTATGTCCTTAAGAGACAGGTCAGCCGTGCCCGAGTAGAGCCGGTGGGCGAGCCGGAGCAGACCAGGCCTCCCGAGCAGATGACGGACCTTCTGGGTGTGGACCCGATCGAACTGGAGCTCGGGTACGGACTCATCCCACTGGCTGACGCAAAACAAGGTGGGGATCTGCTCGAACGCATCACCTCGGTCCGGAGACAGGCCGCTCTGGAGCTGGGACTGCTTGTGCCCGCTATCAGGGTGCGCGACAATATGCAGCTCAAACCTAACGCGTACCGCGTCAAGCTTCGCGGAATCGAGATCGCCAGCGGTGAGGTCTATCCGGGGAGGCTGCTTGCAATGAACCCCGGCGCGGCGACGGGCGAGCTGCGCGGAACGGAAACGGTGGAGCCTGCGTTTGGTTTGCCGGCTGTGTGGATCTCGGAGGCGCAGCGGGTTGCGGCAGAGATCGCAGGCTACACAGTGGTCGACCCTATCACAGTCCTGATAACTCATCTATCGGAGCTGATCCGCAGACATGCGGACACCATACTTACACGACAGGATACGCAGGTTTTGGTGGATACGGTCAAGCAGTATGCTCCCGTGCTGGTGGAGGAACTGCTTCCCGGCCTGCTCTCCCTTGGGGATGTACAGAGGGTGCTCCAGAACCTGTTGGCTGAAAGGGTGCCTATCAGGGACCTGCAGACGATTCTGGAAGAACTCGCTAACGCGGCCCGACTGACCAAAGACCCGGACGCGCTTACTGAGTATGTCCGCAGCGCGCTGTGCCGGCAGATTACCAGGCTCTGTCAAGGCGATGACGGCGTGGTAAGAGCGCTAACTCTGACTCCGGCGCTGGAGCAGACACTGGCGGACGGCATCAGGCAGACGGAGTCCGGAGCACAGCTTGTTCTGGCACCTGATGTTGCCCGAAAGATATTGGAGGCCGTTCGGTCCCAGGTGGAGCGAATGGCCGCTTTCGGACACGTGCCCGTGGTGTTGTGCTCGCCGCGGACGCGCGTGCACTTTCGCAGGCTCGTAGAGAGGATGACCCCGAACCTGTGGGTCCTGTCATACAACGAAATAAGCCCAGAAGCGAAGCTGGAAACTGTCGGGACGGTGAGCTTGGATGATGAAGGTACTTCGCGTCAGATCGGTGAGCGTGCATAGGGCTTTGGAGGAAGCCAGGAGACAACTTGGGGCGGAGCCGACCATACTATACACAAAAGAGTTTGAGGAGCCCAAATGGTTCGGCATCAGGCGCAGCCGCGCGGTAGAGCTGCTCGCTGCGGTAGATGCACCGGGTCGACGCGCGCAGAGCACGAATGCCGCGCGTTCACCCGTTCCAGAGGGCGCGCCCGGCGACGTGACTGGCGACGCGCAGGTCACTCGGGAGCTTTCAGAGATGCGGACTCTCCTTGCCCGTATCGATAGGAGGATTCAATCTCCTTCGCAGGAGGATTTGCCGGCGGCAGCCAGGCGTCTGATCCGGAACGGCGTTTCGGAAAAGCTTGCGAAGGCCCTGGTCGGGGGCGAGGATACCTCGATGGCGGAGGTTCTCGACGGTCTGCGCGCGCGAATCCAGTGCTCGGGGCCGATAGATATGACGCGAGGCCAGGCTAGGGTCGCGCTGGTGGGTCCGACGGGGGCCGGCAAGACAACTACCATCGCGAAGCTGGCATCGCAGTACTCGCTGCTGCATTCCAGCAAGGTGGCCCTGATCACGCTAGACACTTATCGAGTGGGCGCGGTTGAGCAGCTCGGAACTTATGCGAGAATACTCAACATCCCTCTGGAGGCAGCCTTGGAACCCGAAGATGTCGCGCCCCTGATCGAAAAGCACGCCGATAAGGACCTCATACTCATAGACACAGTGGGCAGAAGTCAACGCAACAGGCAAGACATCGCTCAGCTCTGGTCGATGCTTGAACCTGCCAGGCCTACCGAGGTTCACCTTGCCGTTTCAGCTTCTTCGAGCATCGCGGTTCAGCACGAGACAATCGTAAGCTTCAGCCGGCTCGGGACGAACAGGCTGCTGCTCACGAAACTCGATGAGTGCGCCCAGACTGGATGTATCGTCGAACTCGCAATGGCGGCCCTTCTGCCGTTTTCGTATGTCACGATCGGTCAGGAGGTCCCGGACGATTTGATGCTTGCAGACAGTCAGCGTCTCGCCGAAGCAGTGTGGCAGGGGAGGCTGTGATGGATCAGGCGTCCAGGCTGCGCGAGATGGTTTCGGGCAAGATTACCGTTCGGCCCGCATCGGCGGCCAGGCAAATGCTCGGCAGCGCAGCCAACCCGGAAGTGATCGCGGTGACCAGCGGCAAGGGCGGGGTGGGGAAAACGACGCTTTCCGTCAACCTGGCCGCGGTCCTGGCCGCTTCGTCGAGACGCGTCCTTATTGTCGACGCGGACCTCGGTTTGTCTAATGTGGACGTAGTTCTCGGGCTGAGGCCGGCGAGGCATCTCGGTCACCTGCTGCTCCCGGAATATCAGGCCGAGGACGTAGCGGTAGAGGCGCCGGGGAACCTTGTCGTAATCTCCGGCGGGTCCGGTGTCCGTGAGCTCGCCGAGGCACGCGACGCGGAGCGCGGGGTCCTGCTAGATAAGTTGGCCGACTATTACGGAACGTTCGACTTCGTGGTCATAGACACCAGCCCCGGAATCGGACGCAACGTCACCGATTTCCTGGTCGCGTCATCGAAAGTTTTGCTGCTGACGTCTTCCGAGCCGACATCGCTTCGCGACACGTATGCGGCCGCCAAGACCATATCGCGCGTAATCGAACACCAGCGCATATGGCTTATCATCAATCAGGTCGGCTGTGAATCTGAAGCCGAGGCGGTGTTTCGGACGTTGAACGGCGTTACCTGTCGATTCCTGGGCTGGGGTTTTGCGGGGTGGGATTGGATCGAGGCCGAGCCCGCGTTCAGAAACTCAGCGATGGATCACCGGCCTCTCGTTCTCAGCCATCCCGGCTCGTCGGCGTGTAGGGCACTTCGCAGGATTGCCAACGCGATAACATCGCGCGCCGGACGGGATAATCGGAATGCCGAACGCGGGGGCGTCGTAAACCCCGACGAGTTTGCCGTTCTGAGAACCTAGCCTATGGAGCGATTGTGGCAGATCATAAGCTTGATCGTGTCGCTGATCGGTTTTGCTCTGGTCGGCACACTCAACGTGCTGGGCGGGGCTTGCGCTTGGGAGGCCGCGCTGCGAGCGGTAATCGCATTTGCGGTTCTTTGGAAAGTGCTCTCGCTTATGCGTGGTTTGCTGTCGTTTGCTGATGAGGGCAAACCGGCCGCAGATGACGAAACGACTCGTTCGGTCGGACGGACTGGAGGCGTCTAATGGCGGCTGCAGAGGAACTATGGCGGCGCTGGAAAGAGCGCGGGGACGAAGATGCCAGGCAACAGATCATACTATCTTATGCATACCTGACGCGTTTTGTCGTGGACCGCTTGCTCCTGCGGCCCAACTCGGTTATAGGGTACGACGATCTGCTGGGCCACGCTGCCATTGGTCTCATAGACGCGGTCGAACGCTTCGACCCGGGCGTGGGCGTCGAGTTCGCGACGTATGCCGTCTGGCGGATCAGGGGGGCGGTCCTGGACGCGCTGAAGAATCTGGATTGGGTCCCACGTTCGGTCAGGGCAAAGGAGCAGAGCATCAAGCGCGCCTATGCCAAACTGGAAGCCCGGTTAGCCAGGCCAGCGTCGGACGAGGAGGTCGCGGCAGAGTTGGGCATGACGGTTGACGAGCTTGCCGAGGCGCTTGAAGACATAGGCCAATCCGTGGTTTGTTCCCTTGAAGAATTGCTCGCCGACGGCGATCAGGCGTTTGCCCCAGACCGACATGCCGACTCCTCTGACTTGGACCCGGCCTCCGCCGCGGAGAAGCAGGAGAAGAGGCGCTTGCTGGCACGTGCAATAGACGAATTGCCCGAAAGGGAAAAGCTGGTCCTAGGTCTTTACTACGGCGAGGAACTTACGTTGAGGGAGATCGCCGCAGTTCTCGGAGTAACGGAATCGCGAGTGTGCCAGATACATGCCAGGGCGACCATTCGTCTGCACGGTAAGCTGGCCCGGCATGCGGAGCTCCTGCTCGCGGCCTGAGTCGGGCTCAGATCCTCGATTGGGATCGTCATATTGAGGCACGGCGGATAACGGGGTGAGGAAAATGGATGTACGTGCAACGGACCCGGTAACTATTGTTGGGCAGGCAAATGCGGCCGGGCGATCGCGTCCGGGAAGGCGCAGGGCGGGCGGCGATTCTGATGATCAGATAGCATCCCAGTCAGTAGACGCAGCCCGCGGCGACGAGTCGCAACATCACGCGGCCGCGCCCGACTCGGAGGGCGCCACAGGAGGGCGCAGGCGTCCGACCGCTCACACACTCTCCGAGACCGGGGACGAGCCACGGGGCGAATCTCCCGATCAGTCGAATCACCACGTGCTGGATACGAGGGCTTGAAATGACCAACGGCGCTCTGGCCGCCCTGACGGTTGGCTGTGTTCTAGTTGGGTGCGGTTTGGTAATAACGGCAACCGTTCTTCGCAATCACAGCTTGAAAAAAGAACGTGAGATGCTAACCACGGTAGAGCTTCAGGCCGTGGAGGAATCTGCTGTTCTATTGATACAGAGGTTGCAGGAAGAGGCCAGCGCAGTGGCAGCGGAGATCGACGGTCGGCTCAAAATGATGCGGAATCTGATCAATCAGGCGGACGAGAAGCTTGCCGAACTGCGCGCCATAGCGCCGGAGGCCCTTGCTCAGGTGGCAACCGGTGCTTTGCGAAGCGCACCTGCTCGGCCTGAGTCGGCTGAGTACGGCTCAGACGTCGAGCGCATTCTTGCAGCCGCGAGATGCGGGATGGGCGCGGCTGATATCGCCCGCAAGACAGGGGTCGACCGGGCAGCGGTCGGGCTGATACTCAGCCTGTTCTCGTCCGAAGAATGCTGAGCAGCAGATGCCACAGAGCGCTGTCGAACTCTGTCACTCGGACGTATTCGGCTATTCTTCATCACGGCAAGCCCTAAGCGAATCGAGCCGCCTGAAGCAATGAGGTCACTCACTGCCCGAACTCTGCTCCACCCGACTGATACAGCCCCTGAATGTTGACTTCGCAAGAACGACTGCCTGTGCATCGTGAACGTCATCAGCAGGAATCCAGTGCTCAAAACAAGCACAATCCACGGCAGGTGGGAGGCACATGGCTGAGGCGGGACAACCCGCGGCGTCAGTTCGTTCAGGAGATCAGGAATCTGCGCGTGACGCTGCAATTGCTTTTCGACAAACGCTTTTGCCCGGGCCGTCGGC
>JBMFPI010000106.1:0-10143 GCA_049969195.1 Armatimonadota bacterium | reverse complement strand
CGGTTCATTGGGGAAGGCCTGATAGGACATGTTCTCGACCCGTTGTTCGAGAACTATTGGTCTCCACTGATGATGAAGCTTTCCGGACTGCTTGGGCATGGTTCCTTCTTGCACGATCTCCTCGTGGGCAGTCTGCTCGATGGGCAGATAGATTTTGGGCAGTCTATGGGGATCCTTACGACGGGGCTGTATGTTCCCTTCGCCATGGTACTGCCCTATGTCTTTGCATTCTACCTGGTGCTCAGTATCCTGGAGGACGTTGGTTACCTGCCCCGGCTTGGTGTGTTGATGGACACAATGATGCACCGACTTGGGCTGCACGGACTGGCAATCATACCGATGCTTCTTGGTTTGGGCTGCAATGTCCCCGGGGCACTGGCTACCCGCATTTGCGAGAGCAAGAGGCAGCGCTATATCGCCGGCGTTCTAATGGCGATTTGCGTGCCTTGTATGGCTCAGACAGCTATGGTCATCGGTCTGCTGGGTCGGTATGGGGCAGCGGGCCTCGCGCCGGTCTTTGGCACGCTGGCGGTGGTTTGGGTAGTGCTGGCGTTGGCTTTCAAACACCTTATGCCTGGAGAGTCACCGGAGATATTCCTGGAGATACCCCCATATCGGTTCCCCTCCGTCAGGGCACTGGCCCAGAAAATCTGGCTGCGGGTCAGGCTGTTCGTTGCAGAGGCCGTGCCGTTCGTGCTCCTCGGGGTTCTGATTATCAACCTCCTATACTCACTCAGAGTTCTTCAGCTCTTTGAGCGCATTTTCTCGCCGGTTCTCACAACCGTTTTCGGTCTGCCCCCTAAAGCAATCGCCAGTCTGTTGATCGGTTTCCTGCGCAAAGACGTTGCAGTCGGCATGCTCGCTCCCTTGGGGCTGAGTCTAAAACAACTGATCATCGCTTGCGTGGTGCTGTCCGTATATTTCCCTTGTGTGGCAACGTTTGCCGTGCTCGTGCGTGAGTTTGGAATGAAGGGCATGCTCAAAGCTACCGGAATCATGGTGCTGGTTGCGTTCACTGTCGGAGGTCTGCTGAACCTCGTTCTCTGAGAGTCGCCGGTTTTTATCATATCAGCGCAACAGAATCGGGAGATACAATCGTGAAAACATACCTTGAATGCTTTCCTTGCTTGGTGCAACAGGCAGTGGACGCCATACAACAGACAGTCGCAGATGCCGAAGCGCAAACAGCCATTCTTCACGAGGCATTGGACATTCTGCGCCGCACCGATCCGCAGGAATCACCACCGATTATGGCTCAGAAAATCCACCGCACCCTCCGTTCGAGCTTGGGAGAACAGGATCTGTATCGGAAGATCAAAGACAAGAACAACGCGTTCGCTCTCAAGTTGTACCAGGAGTTACAGATGAAGGTGCTGGCATCTCACGACCCCTTCGGCACCGCAGTGCGCTTGGCAATTGCAGCGAACATTATCGACTATGGGCCTAAGAGGCGTCTCTCTAATGCCGCCATGATCGAGACCATAGAGCAAGCCCAAAACGCGCCTCTGGACGGCAGTACGCTGCAAGAATTCCGTGAAGCAGTCGAGGCTGCCGAATCCATCTTGTATCTGGCCGATAACGCAGGCGAGATTGTATTCGACCGTTTGCTCGTAGAGCAGCTTCCTATTCGGAAAGTGGTCTTGGCTGTGAGGGGCACGCCCGTGATCAACGATGCCACCATGGTCGATGCTCGCGCGGCAGGACTAGCAGAGATTGTCCAGGTTATCGATAACGGCTCGGATGTGCCCGGCACCGCATTGCAGCAGTGTTCGACGGAGTTCCTGAAAGCCTTTGATTCAGCCGATCTGGTGATCGCGAAAGGCCAAGGGAACTTGGAGACTCTCTATGGTCTTCCGAAGCCCATCTATTTCTTGCTTCTCGCCAAATGCCCGCTTATAGCGCGAGAATTGGAATGTGAAGTGGGGGAGATGATTATTCGCTGTCCGATGAAGCGCATTCCCGGTGACCGATGCGAGATCAGGTGAGTCTATTATCCGAGCGGCATATGGTGAAAGCGAACTCAGGCAGGACCATTGTCATTGTCTGAGGTGTCGTGGACGTTAGCGTGCGTTTGTTTGCGTAATGGAACGTCGCGAACTTGCCAAACAGCCTGACATGGGTGTAACATACATCTAGTACACTGACCGGAGGTCACACTTGTGGCGAACAGAATAGTTGTGATAGGCGGGGTAGCTTGCGGACCCAAAGCAGCCGCCAGGGCGAGAAGGCTGGACCCCACCGCGGACATTACCCTCATCGAACGAGGTGATCTGCTGTCTTATGCGGGCTGTGGCATGCCTTACTACATCCAGGGCGAGATCGAGAACACCGACGAGCTGATGAGCACTCCAGCAGGCGCGGTCAGAGATGCGGCGTTTTTCAAAAACGTCAAGGCGATCAACTGTCTCAGCAGGACTCTGGCTGAGCGCATCGACCGCAAGCGAAGAGTGGTCGAAGTTGTCTCAGTGGAAAGCGGCGAGAAGTCGGCAATCCCCTATGACAAGCTCGTTCTATCTACCGGTGCGGATGCCTTTGTGCCTCCGTTTTCCGGTTCCGACCTGAAGAACGTTTTCCGGCTCAACCATCCGCATGACGCTGAGGGCATACGTAATGCCGTTACCGACGGATGCAAGAATGCGGTCATCGTGGGAGCCGGACTCATTGGCATGGAAGTTGCCGAGGCGCTTGCTACTCGCGGGCTCAAAGTGAGTATTGTGGAGATGATGGACACGGTCGTTCCGGCATTCCTGGATGACGATTTGGCACACCACTTGGAGAGACACCTGCGTTCGAAGGATGTGAGTGTCCATACCGGCACCAGAGTGGAGTCTCTCGAAGGGGATGATACAGGCAGGGTAACGGCAGTCGTTACCGATAAATGCAGAATCGATGCAGACCTCGTCCTGATGGCAATCGGCGTCCGTCCCAACGTCAAACTGGCCAGCGATGCCGGGCTGGAGATCGGAGAGACCAGAGCAATCAAGGTGAATGAGCGGCTGCAGACGAGTGATCCCGACATCTATGCAGGCGGCGACTGCGTGGAGAATGTCAACAGGCTGACCGGTAAGCCTTGCTATGTGCCACTGGGATCGACGGCGAATAAGCACGGTCGAGTGATCGGCGACAATGTGACCGGCGGGAATTCGACGTTTCCAGGAGTGCTTGGGACAGCCATCTTCAAAGCATTCGACTTCAATGTCGGGCGAGTCGGTCTGTCGGAGAATGAATGCGCGAAGCTTGGTATTCCTCACATCGTCGCATTGACTCCCGGCCCAGATCGGGCTCACTACTATCCGACAGCCAAGCCCATAGTGCTGAAACTGATATCGAACGCTGACAACGGCAAGCTGCTCGGCGTGCAGGCGGTCGGGACGGGAGATGTCGCCAAGAAGATCGATGTTGCGGCGACGGCGCTCTCCTATGGAGCAGCTACTCGCGATCTTGCTGATATCGATCTGGCGTATGCCCCGCCTTATTCATCCGCGGTGGATCTACTGGCGCACGCTTCGAACGTCGTCGATAACAAGTCCAATGGTCTGGCCGCGGCTATAAGCCCATCCGAGCTGAAAACAAAGCTGGACGCGGCGGAGGATTTGCTCATGCTTGATGTCAGAAGCCCGCAAGAGGTCGAAGCCGCGCCGTTCAAAGACTCTCGAGTGGTGAACATTCCGCTGGGCAAGCTCCGCGCTCGACTTGCCGAGCTTCCGAAGGACAAGGAGATAGTGGCGTTCTGTAAGATCAGTGTCCGAGGCTATGAAGCGCAGCGAATCCTCAATGGCGAGGGGTTTGCCAATGTCGCGTTTCTGGACGGCGGGATAGATGCCTGGCCCTATCCGATGTGAATCAGGAGAAACTCGATGAAGTGCAACGTGGCCGTGCTGGGGGCTTCCAGCAACCCTGATCGTTATTCGTACAAGGCGGTAGAGGCTCTCTCGGAGGCCGGTTATCGTGTGTTTCCGGTGCATCCATCAGGCAGGGCGGTAAACGGCCTCATGTGTTATCCGAGGCTTCGCGACATCGAGGAACCGTTGGATACGATCACTGTCTACCTGTCGGAGAAGAACTCCGCGCTGCTGATAGGGGAAGTCGTAGAGAGTAGCCCTCGGCGCGTAATCCTGAACCCGGGAGCCGAGAACGATGCGTTGAAGAACAGATGCCAAGAGGTGGGGATCCAGGTGCAGGAGGCTTGCACCTTGGTCCTGGTCAGCACCGGTCAGTTCTGACGCCTGAGAATCGCCGTCTCAGAGCAGCGCACTTTTGGCAGTGTCAGGTGTGGACGAGAAAGAGAGTACAAATGTCAGACAGCCAATTTAGAGTAACATTTCAGCCGCAAGGGACCGCAGTGTCTGTGCTGGCAGGAACCACGATCCTGGAGGCGGCCGCAGGCACTGGTCTTGTGATCGATACACCGTGCGGCGGAGCCGGGACGTGTGGGAAGTGCAAAATCAGAATCACTCAGGGAGAAACCGATCCGAGCGAAGCAGACCGCGACGTTTTTTCGGTCAAAGACCTTCGGGACGGATGGAGGCTGGCTTGTCAAACCGCCGTTCACTGGGACGTCATGGTTCAAGTACCTGCCGCATCTCTTTTCGGATCCGACTACCAGATAGTGAAGCAGTCTGCGGTCAGCGGCTCTCAAGAAGTTCTGCCTTCAATCCGCAAAGTGTACGTCGAACTAACACCTCCGAGCTTGCAGGACGACGCCTCCGATCTTATTCGCCTAGAGAGAGAAATAGAGCGTTTTGAGACTGACCTGCCCGTGCTCCGCAAGTTGCCAAAGCGGCTGCGGCAAGTTGGATTCAAGGGGACCGCGGTCCTCGCGGATCACCAACTGCTCGACTTCGAGGAGGGCGACACTACAAGTCGATGCTATGGAGTTGCCTTTGACCTCGGAACCACCACCATGGTTGCGTCACTCGTTGATCTGTGCTCCGGTCAGCAACTGGCCGTCGCATCCGAGTTAAACCCACAAGTGGTTTTCGGCGACGACGTGCTGGCGAGAATCAAACACTCGACTTCGTGTCCGCACTGCCTGGAAGAGTTGAGGCGTGTAGTTGCCGAGGAGTCGTCCAAGATGATCCACAGCCTTTGCGACGAGGCAGATGTCAATTCCGAGCATATCTACGAGGTTGCCTACGCGGGAAACACGACCATGCAGCACCTGCTTTGTGGAATGGATTCTTCCCAGTTGGGCGAGACGCCTTTTGTGCCCGCTTACGGTCGTGGCTTGCTTCTTTCGTCCAGAGAAATGGAGATCCCTATCAATCCTCACGGGATGGTCTACGTATTCCCAGTGATCGGTGGCTTTGTCGGGGGCGACACAGTGGCCGGCATCCTGGCCACGCAGCTCGATTCGATAGGCGGTCCCGTGCTGATGATTGACATCGGCACCAACGGCGAAATCGTACTCAGTTACAACGGTGACTTATGGGCTGCGTCCACGGCCGCGGGCCCTGCGTTCGAGGGTGCCCGAATAAGCTGTGGTATGCGTGCCGCACGAGGGGCCATCGAGAAAGTAGCCTTGGACGAAGATGTCCAGATAGGAGTAATCGGCAATGCGCAGCCGATGGGCATTTGCGGTAGCGGCCTAGTAGACCTGATGGCGGAGTTGCTCCGCCACCGAATAGTATCACCGGAAGGTCGACTGCTTCACCAGGAAGACCTGCCCCCGGATCTGCCCCGAGCGCTGGCTGAGAGAGTGGCTCTTGATGATAACCAGCAGACGTTGTTCGTGCTGGCACAACCGGCGGCCGGCCTTCAGAGACCGGTGGTGTTAACCCAGCGCGACATCCGAGAGATGCAATTAGGTTGTGGGGCCATCAAGGCGGGCGTTTCTATTGTTCTGCGCAATGCTGGCGTCAAAGCTTCCGATCTCAAAGGAGTCTTCATTGCCGGCGGATTCGGCAGTTTCATCCGCCGAAGTAATGCTCAGAGAATCGGCTTGATTCCTCCGGAGGTTGATCACCAACATATTCACTATGTTGGGAACGTATCGCTGGCCGGTGCTCAATGGGCTTTGCTTTCCGTGGATGCGCGCGAGCGCGGAGAGGAACTCGCAAGAAGAACTCGTCATGTGGAGCTATCGATGGACGGGAACTTTCAGTCTGAATTCGCGGAGGCTATGATTTTCGCGGATGAGTGACCGACGCATTTCCGATCAGAAGAGATCCCTGAAATGGTCCAACCACCATTGGTGATAGGAAATCGGCTGTGGTTGCTTCGTTTCATCTGAGCACTGCGTGGTCAACATACGAGAACGCATGTTGCGTTCGGT
Organism: Armatimonadota bacterium; assembly: GCA_049969195.1. Taxonomy (GTDB): domain Bacteria; phylum Armatimonadota; class UBA5829; order UBA5829; family UBA5829; genus CALJES01. The sequence continues at coordinate 3,869 of JBMFPI010000106.1, read as the reverse complement.
GGTCAGAATCTCATAGGCTTCCGACACAACCCTAAACCTGTCCGCAAGAGTCTCATCCGAAGGATTGGTATCGGGGTGCAGTTGGCGTGCCAGCGAGCGGTAAGCGCGTTTTATCTCTTTCGGGCCTGCGGCCGGTCCGACTCCCAGCACTTCTCGAGCCAAGTCATTGGCGCTCTTGCTGTCTTCAGGCCACGTCCAGTCGTAGAAGTATTCGTTCCACTTGCTCGTCGTCATCGCATCTACCCGCTCACGAAAGCGGGCATGTCCCCGTGGGACACATCGAGTTGTCTGAAGACGGACTACCCGACTTGACCGCAAACGAGGATAGGAGCTTCTCGGTATCTTCTGATCCGCACTTCTCACACGCGTGTGCCTCTTTGTTGTTCCATTTCTCCAGAAACGATGTGACGTGCCCGCACTTTTTGCATCGATACTCAAAAACAGGCATTCGTGATCCTCCTCGCTTGCCGGTGTGGGGCATCGGATTGCCCCACTACCGACGATTCTAGACTGCTAACCCCGCGTCATCGCAGACCCGCACTTGGGGCACTTCACTTGTGTGCAGGGCGTGCCCGCCTGATGCGCCACTTTGTGTCCGCACCTAGGGCATACACACGAGCCTCCCGGTCCTGCGGCAAACGGACCGCCCATGCGTCCGCGTCCTTGTCCTCCCCCGGATGGAGGACCTGTTCCATCTCCTCTGGGCATGGCAAGTCACCTCCTTTCGCGTCGTTCATTACTATTTGCTTGCAGTTTGCGCGCCGTTCATGAGATAAAATGCGGTGTCCGCCGTCAAAGCTATCGGTTCCCTACCCGGATCCGCTGAAAGCTCGGGCTGGCCGGCGGCCCTGAAAGTTGCGAGGTCCGCCGCTTTCAGACCACACCTTATTGCTAGAGATATCACATTGATATCCCTCACTGGGCATTCACTGTCGCTTACTATCTGGCAGCCTATCACCTTCTGGCTCTCTCTGGCGAATATGAGCTTCAGTGTGTAAGGTTGTTGCCCTCTAATCATCGAATGGCGGGAGGCGGACGTCTCCTTGGTCGCGACCACGGGAATGCCTTCCTTCTCAGCCTCGGATTCCGTGATTCCCGTCGCCGCGATGGACTTGTCGAAGAACTTCGTGCAGAAGCCGTTGATCAGGGGCGGGAACGTTATTCCGTAGCCTGCTATGTTCTTGCCTATCACTCGTCCGGCGATCACAGCATTTGGACGGAGCTGGCCGAGTGTCGGTTTACCCGTAATATGACTCTGATACTCTATCAGGTCTCCCCCGGCGTATATGTCGGGGGCCGATGTCTGAAGGTATTCATTGACCTTGAGCCCGAACAACCCCAGCTCAAGACCCGCCTTCTCAGCAAGCTCGACATTGCATCGAGTGCCCGCCGCGACAATCACTATTCCCGCGTCGATCTTCTCGCCTGAATCCAGAGTCACGCTTTCAACGCCGCCCGCTCCTTCGATTGCGCTTACTCTGCAATTCAGCCGGAGTGCCAGGCCCTTATCCTGCATATACTTTTCTACCAGCGCGCTCATGTCCGCGTCCAAGGCGGTCGGCATAACATGTGCCATCGTATCGACAACGGTAACATTCAGTCCCTGGCGCGACAGCAAGTAAGCATCTTCGACCCCTATCGCTCCGGCCCCTATCAGGACTGCGGTCGTTATGCGCCTGGAGTTGATCCAATGAAGAATGCTCGTTGCGTCACCGCTCGTGCGAAGCGTAAACACACCAGGCAGGTTGATGCCCGTGACCGGGGGAACCACCGCTCTCGCGCCTGTTGCGAGAACGAGGGTATCATACGGATATTCTCCACCGTCGGCGGTAACAACCACTCTCGATTCTCTCTTTATCTCGACGGCCCGCACATTCACCAGGCTGATTCCCCTATCGGTGAACATTCTGTCATCCTTATAGGACGGGTCCACCATAACATCGCCGCAGCAGATATAAGGGGTTGCGCATCTGGTGAGTAGTCCCCTTTCCTCCGGCTCGCGGATGATCGTTACGTCAAGCGAAGGCTTCAGCTTCTTGGACGTCAGGGCGGCGAACGCGCCGCATCCGGAGCATCCTACCACGACCACTTTCTCTGTCTTGTCCACGATCTTGTTGACTCCTCTCACCACATAGACACCTGCCCATCAACTCAGCCCTGGCACGGCGGACCATCGCATGGCTCGTCACTGCCGCAGCAACGAGTTTGACGGCCGCAGGCGGGAAGAGAACTCCCCTGACTTGGACTGCCCTTAATCAAGAACCCGCTGCCGGAACCCAGCAGCCGCCGGACCTGGCCTTGGCACTCCGGACACACGGTGACCGGCTCGTCCGACATTTTCTGGAATCGTTCGAATCGGTGTCCGCAGCTAGTGCACTCATAGTCGTAGGTAGGCATGGCACTCAATCGTCCTTTCGGTCCTCATTCTCACTCATCAGATAGTGATGAGTGGACGGATTGCTCCCGCACATTGTTTTCCTCATCGACAAAGACCAAGTTCTGCCGAAAGCCGGGCAGCTCGGATTCATCCACCGCGCAGTAGGAGAGGATTATCACCTTGTCGCCGACAGCAGCCAACCGAGCGGCCGCGCCATTCAAGACTACGGCTTTCGTTCCTGCCGCTGCTTCGATCACGTACGTGACGAAGCGGGAGCCGTTGTTGATGTCGAGCACGTGAACCTGCTCGCCGGGCACAAGGTCTGCCTTTTCCATAAGTGTCTTGTCAATGGCAATACTGCCCTCATAGTGCAGGTCTGCTCCCGTCAACGTGGCCCTGTGTATCTTCGATTTCAACATGATGCGATCCATTAGAGCCCCCTCGTGCAGAAACGGTGCAAACGCAACAGCGCGGCTGCGCCTGCTATAGTTATGCCGTAAAAAACCGTGTGGCATTTTAGTCCGACGAATCGGTCTATGGCGCCGGTCACAAGCGTGCTGCCGGTCACGAGCGCGATGTTGTACCAGTCCAGGGCTTCACCGGTCTTCTCTTCGCCTTCGACCGTTATCCCGCCGACAGATTTGGCGATGTTGTCCGGATCGAGGTCAATCACCCTCAACTGGTAATCGGAAGAGAGAGCTTCTATCATCCTCGGCTGGCAACCGATCAGCGTGATGCGGGAGTCGTCCGGAGAACCGGCGCTGATGACGCCCAGCAAGTCCTTCGCACACTCCCTCGGACCCTCGTCACGGCAGTGGATCGTCTGCTCGGCGATGCCCAGATGCCTGCAGAGCGCGTTCACTGACGCGACGAACACCCCGCGATTCCGCAGGGCCGTCTCATCGGTTCCCGCCAGATTCAACGCCAGCACGTAGCGGAGCTCGCCACTGAAACACGAAGGAACAGGCGAGAAGGCTTGGCCGACACCATCGAGCAACCTCGCCTCCACGATGCCTTCCTTGCCTTTCCAGATCGGGTAGTCTCTGTCGGCTGTGTTGCCTACAGCCAACTCCTCGGGCAGTTTTGTTGCCGCCACCGCCAGCGGCGCATCCAGCAGCCCGGATTCCATTGCGATGGTTGTCGCGGCACCGCGAAGACGCTCGATCACGGGAACGCGATTGTCGCCACAGTCGGTCCGAATACCAAGACAGTCCGCCAGAGCATATCTCAACGCGCCCACACCCAGATTCGAACAGTGCATTTTCTCTCCGGGCAGCCCGCCGAGGTAATCTGAGACAGTCTCCTCGGTTATGTGCACTGCTTCGTGAATGGTCTTGCCGAGAGCCAGTTCACAAGTGGCGCTGCCGCTCGCAATCGCCGCTGGACAGCCCTGGCAGAGGAAAGAGATGCTTTGAATGACATCTCCCTCTACCTGAACATAGACTCTGAGGAAGTCACCGCAGGCGGGATCGCCGATCGTACCCACGCCGTT
>JBMFPI010000105.1:4269-10146 GCA_049969195.1 Armatimonadota bacterium | reverse complement strand
GCACAACAATCTCACGCCCGAGCACGGTTTCGAACGCGGCCACCATCCCCTTGTTAAACGCGACGGCACCCTGGAACGCACCTTCCGGCCCAGATCCCGGCTGCCGACGTTCTTGTTAAGGTAGTTCTTGACGCTCGCCAGGCAGATACCCGCCGCGAGGTCCTCGACCGGCACGTTGTTCTGCTGGTAATAGACCATAGCCGACTCGGAGAAGACGGTGCAGGTCCAATCCAAATCCGGCGGGCGCGTGTTCGCAAGCGCCGCGTCGCCGAACTCCTCCAGCGCAAGCCCCAGTCGTTCCGCCTGCTTCTCAAGAAACGCGCCGGTTCCCGCCGCGCAGGCTTTGTTCATTTCGAAGTCGATTATGGTCTCGCCATCGAGCCTAATGTATTTCGAGTCCTGTCCGCCGATCTCGAAGATTGAGTCGATATCGTCGGCGTAGGAGAGCGCGCCGCTTGCCTGGGCGGTGATCTCGTTCTTTATCAGATCCGCGCCGATATAGTCGCCGGTCAGGTAGCGCCCGCTGCCGGTGGTGGCTGCGGTGATCTTGCCGATTTCTAAGCCCTGCTGCTTGATCTGTTCATGGATCCTGGAAAGCGTATCGCGGACGGCGGAGAGCGGATCGCCGTCGGTGCGGCGGTAGTAGCTGGCCAGCACGACGAGCTTGCCGCCAATCTCAGTAACAAGGGCAGCTTTTGTGCTCACAGAACCGATATCGACGCCCAAACCGGCCCTCTCGATTCGTGATCCGAACTCCACGGCCGGGGCCTGGGTGCCCGGGGCGGTCGGCGGGGTGTTCTCCGACCGGGCTTCGGCGTGCAGCCTGATCGGCTCGCAGCCGGGGTATTCGATGGGCTTTGCAAGCTTTTCCTCGAGCCGTAAGACGGCATCGCGCAGGTCGATGAAAGTCTGGGCCTTTAGCGCCGCGCCGATCGCGCCGAGAGTGCGATTGTGCTCAGGCACGAAAAGCCTGCCGCCGATGCCGAGTTCCTCGGCAAGATACTTCGCGGCAGCCGGGTTCTCCGATACCCCGCCGATGAACGCTATCCTGTCGCGGAACTCCTTGCCGCGGGCTATTGCGGACCTGTAGTTGCGCGCGATCGCCTGGTGAACGCCCGCGGCGATGCGTTCCCTGGGGGTGCCTTTCTGATACAGGTGGACTATGTCGCTCTCGGTGAAGACCGCGCACCTCCCAGAAAGGCTTGCGGGGCTTTCAGCCTCAAGGGCGACGCGAGCGAACTCCTGGATGCTGCCGTAGTTCAGGCGACGGGCCATATGATCCAGGAAAGAACCGCTACCGGAGGCGCACTTGTTGCCCAAATTCGAGTCCTCGACCAGCAGCTTCCCGCTCAGCGGATCGCGTTCGAAGAGGATATACTTCTGGGCTTCACGGCCCATCTCGATCAGCGTGCGCACCTCAGGATACAGCCAATCAACCGCAGCAGCCAGCGCGTTTGGCTCGTGAACCGCATCGGCCCCGGTGAGCTCTTTCACCGTGCCGGCCCCGGCCCCGGTGACCCCGCAGATGACCTCACCCCGGCCGACGGCGTCTGCTGCGGCCTCAAGCAGTTCCTTGACGCACCGCAGAGGCTGCCCCTGAACGCGCCTGATGTCAAGTGTTTCTATGGTATCGTCGTCCCGGATGACGGCTGCCTTTACCGTATCCGAACCAATATCAAGCCCTATCCGAGTGGACATTTCGGCCATCCTCCGAAAAAGCGCCGTCTACGGCATTATACCCGGAGCGCGCAGGCTCAATAGCACAGTATATTGCCGTTGGCCGGATTGGTCAAGAATCGCATCCGGCGAGATATCAGTTCAGCCAAGCGGACGCAAACGCCTACCGCCCCGTCATCCTGAACCCGGTTCAGGATCCGTCCTTGAGCGGCCGGGGCAACATGCCCCAGGCGCTGGAGTTTATCACCCTCACCCGCGGGCCCTCGCGCGTCGAGGGAGGGAGTCTTGCTAGAGGCTGCTGCCACGGCCGCGTTTGGGGGATTGTCCCGATTAGTTGACGATTGGTTGAGGAGCGTCGAATCGCTGAAGACGCTGGACTTGCGTTCCATCGCAACGACGTGGTAATTACACGGGAGAGAGGGATCGTTAGCGTGGGGAGGCGTTTGGTCGGATGCCCAGATACATCGAGGAACTCGTCAGCCAGCAGATAAGAAGGTCGGAGATCGCCCGGCGGACGGAGATCCAGGCCGGGGAGACCTCCGCCAACGCAGTGGTCACGATCTCGCGCACGATGGGAAGCGGGGCGAGAATCATCGCTCGCAAACTTGCCCAGCAGCTCGGCTGGAGCCTGTGGGACAGGGAACTGTTGGATGCCATAGCGGAGCACGCGGAGGTGTCTAAGCGGGTAGTTGAGGCGTTCGATGAGCATGCCATATCCGAGATCGAGGTCTTCGCACGCAACGCACTGGGCGACCACGAGATGGGTGGATTCCTCTACGGCAAGCACCTTGCATGGGCCGTTGCGGCGGTCGCGCGGCTCGGCAACGCCATCATCCTGGGCCGCGGCGCCAACTTCCTGCTGCACGAGGCGCTCTCAGTGCGCGTCGATGCCTCCTTGGAACACCGCATCCGGAACATGATGAACTACGAATGCCTGACGCGAGAGCAGGCCGAGGCGAAACTGAGGGAATCCGACCGCGAGAGGTATGAGTTCCTGGTGCGCATGTTCGGCAGAGCACGGGTCGAGCAGGCACACTACGACATCGCGCTTTGGATGGACCGGTTTACTACAGACGACGCCGTAGAAATCATAAAGACCGCAATCAACGCCTGGCGCAAGACCTCAGGCGCCCAAAGCTGAGACCGGCCGCACTACTCGAACCCGCGCTCGAAACACGCGAGAAGCTCGGGGATGGTGTCCCGCACAAGGCGGACGGTGCGGTCGTCGAATCGTTGGCCGCCAGTTGTGACCGCAGCCTTGTCGGCGTTTTCCGGCACGTTGAACGTTATATCCAGGGTGAACGGGCCCTCCCACTTGAGTGGCCTTATCTTGCCGACGCGTCTTGCGGCGGCCTCAGCGTGCCGCCTGATAAGGTCTCGCGCGACGGATGGGTGCAAACAAGCAGCGCACTGCCTGGACAGGCCCGTCTTGACCGACACGGTCTTCACATCCGGCAGCAGCTCTTTCGCCTCCTGACACGCGGCGTCGTCCCCGGTGACCAGTATCAGCGGCAGATCGTAGCAGCCCGCAAGGAGAGCGAACCCGCCTATTTCGCCAATGCTTGTACCGTTGATGCGCAGATCGGATACATGGTCCGTCATCGTGTGGGACATGACGCCTGCCGCGGTGCCGGCCCGGGCGTGGGCTCCGGCGAACACCATCGCGTCGTAGTTAGGGCCCAGGCCGAACGGGAAAGGAGTCGATCGGCCGCGGATCAGGGTTGCAGCGGGGTCGATGTCGGCCGGGTTGATCGTGCGTCCCCCGCCGTGATAGTCTCGTACGACGAACCTGATAAACCCGCCATCGCGGAGCCCGGCGATCACGGCGTTAACGTCCCCCGCCATCGCTTCAGGACCGAGCCTGTCCTGCTCCTCCCAGCAGACGGTGCCGGTCGTGCCCTCGTAGTCGCACAGTATGAAAGCTCTCATATGCCGAACCGTTGCCGTAGGCGCGTTTTCAGTTTCAGCGATTCTCCCGCTCAGTCGAGGATCGTCGAATCATCCAAAACCGGACGGTTCGGTTCGACGGGAATCGCGTCGTGCTGAACCTGTTTAGTCACCCAGGCACCGAAGAAATAGATACTGAATCGAGTTCAAGATAACGGGATCCTGGGCGTTCGCGCCTGCATGACCGAACTGATGCGCCAAAACGCCCGGCTTGCGTTCTATCGCAAAAACCTTTACGTGGCATCGTTCGACGAATCTCGCCCTCGCTCCTGCCTCGCCCAAGGGAATGATTCGGCCCGGCAAGCAGGGCCGTGGCCAGGAGTGGGACGCCGGATGGCCTAATCCTGCTTTTCCGAAAAGAGCGTCCTTGATCGTCCGAGGTGTGTTGGCTCAGAGGCTGGAGTTTATCGCCCTCACCCCAACCTCTCCCGTCGGGGGAGAGGGGGGTTGGGCGGTAGGAAGGCCCGGAGGGCCCCACGCCACCAACACGCCGGACGAAACTCAGGGCCTAGGAAGCATACCCCGGCTAGTCCTGACGATGCAGCGCGGACAAACGATCTGGCAGGCCGTCGCGACAGGCGCGTCTTGGGCGATTCCCCAGCTTTCTGTGTTGCGGGAACGACTGCGGCGCCCGAGCCAGCCGAGCATTCACTGCAATGAGTTCCCATAGCTTACGCCGGGGGAGTTTATCACCCTCACCCCAACCCTCTCCCGTCGAGGGAGAGGGTTTTTTTGTCAGCCTTCTGTTAGCCTCTGGGCATTTTCGGGTATAGGATACGAGGTTACATATGGCGAATACTACAGCGGAGGTGACAGCCTGTGAGCTACAGGATAGTTGTAGACAGAAACAAGTGCCAGGGAATCGGCGCGTGCGTAGGTGCCGCGCCTGATGTATTCGAGATCGACTCAGAGGGCAAGTCAACCGTCGTCAACCCGTCCGGCGCGGACGACGACACGATCCTGAACGCGGCTGAGGCCTGTCCACTGGAGGCGATCACGCTTTACGACGAAGAGGGAGAGCAGGTATACCCTTAGTGGCGACGGATACCCTGGGACACACGAGGTCGTCGGGATATATGCGTCTTAAGGATTCTGCCGCTTAGTTCAGGAGGGTCAAATCGCCGAAAACGCCGGATTTGTGTCTTACAGCAATAGTCTCGGTGATAGGGCGTTCGTGCAGGGGCGTCCGGACGGCCTAAGCGCGAGTCGGGTCGACCGAACCGGCGTGTAACCCATATGATAGCACAGTCCCCGCGGCGGCCTACTGCGCTGCGGGGGCCTCTTTATGCCTCTACTTGGTGCCCTTCAGGCAGCGGCCCCGGTGGTCGGCCCCGCTACGGGAGTTCGTGTCCCGGTATAGTGCACGTGGGCTCAACCCCGACGGGCTTTGGGTCGTAGGTGCCGCCCGCAGGGCAGGTTGGTTGGTTCCTGATGAAGTCCGGCACAAGGTCGGCGAGGGCAACTGGGTCTCCCGCTGCCTTCTTCTGCTCCATAGCGTAGCGCTCCTTAGCTGTAGAGATGTGCCTGAGATTGGTGAGGCACGACTGCGTCCTGGCGGACTCGCGCGCCTTCATCCAGTTCGGCAGGGCGATGCCCAGGAGAGCGACGATGACCAGTATTACGACCATCAACTCGATGAGCGTGAATCCGCTGCGGCGGCGATAGCCATATATGCGCATTCGGCGGCCTCCTCTGCGTGGTCTCTTGCCGGAGCATCCGACAGCCTGCGGCCAGCAGTGACTCAGTCCTGCTCGCAGCGACCGAGCGCGTTGCGCAGGACCAGGCAATCGTACAAGCTCAACGGCCCATCTCCGCCATAGCGGTTATTCCACAAATTGCGCGCCACCGGAAAGAAGAATATGGCAGATCCGGCTGTTGCAACAGGCGCGTTTTCTGCGCCGCGGGAACAGTTCGGCGGGGGACCCGCCAAGCCCGAAGGGAGCCCAGCTCCCGTGGTGTACGGCGGGGGAATTTGTCACCCTCGGTTTGGCCCTCTCCCGTCGAGGGAGAGGGAGTTTTCTATTGCTGCAAGCCTTTACGCCCCTAGCCCGGCTCCGGAGCGGAAGCCGCGTTCCTTCGACACTTTCTCCCAGTACCCCGAGGCTCTGAACGCCTCCAAAGGGTTGGGGTCAAGGCCCATCTCTTCGCGCACGCGTCGCAGCAGCGGTTCCACGTCCGTCCCGAAGGCCTCCTGCAGACACATCTCGGCGCCAACTACGTCCTGTGCGATCTGGGCCTCGTAGAGCTTCTTGC
>JBMFPI010000105.1:2384-4259 GCA_049969195.1 Armatimonadota bacterium | reverse complement strand
TTCGCGTAGGCCGTCTGGATCTGCATAACCGTCTGTATCATAGCGTCGATTTTGGCCTTGGTGACGTGCGCCTGGTCGATCATAAATGCGATGGGCGGGTTTGCGCGACGTGCAACGGGTATCCCAAATTCCGCACCCGATTCGCCGAGCTCGGCCTTGGCTATCTCGTTGTAGATAAGGAAGAGCTCGTATGGGTTGATTGAACCGGCCGTGAGGTCGTCATCGGCGTATTTGTGATTGTTGAAGTGGAATCCGCCGAGCCGGCCTTCGTCGATCAGGAACGAGACTATATGCTCGATGTTCTGCCCTGTGAAATGGTGCCCGAGATCGACCAGCACGTGCGCTTCAGGCCCGAGTGCGGTCGCGAAGCAGTAGCTCATTCCCCAGTCGGCGAAGTCGGTATGGTAGAACGCGGGCTCGAAGGGTTTATACTCGATCAGCATTCGCATCCCGGGCGGCATAGCGGAGTAGACAGCCGTCAGGCACTCCTGGGCGTAGTGTTTTCGGCGACGGAAGTCGCCCTGCCCGGGGTAGTCCGTGCCGTCGGCGAACCACAATGACAGAATCCCGGAGCCGAGCTTCTTGGCGATCTCGATTGAGTCCAGCATGTGATCGACCGCCTTCTTGCGGACGGCGGGGTTGTCGTTGGTGATGCTGCCGAAGGCGTAGTCGCGGTCCTGAAAGACGTTGGGGTTGACGGCTCCGATTGCCACCCCGAGCGACTTCGCGTAGTCGGAAAGAGCCTCACAGTCGGCTATGCCGTTTGGAAAGTCCCAGAGGACGTGCACCGCCACGGTTGGAGCCACGCCGGTGTATTTGTGCACCTGGGCGGCGTCGGCGATCTTCTCCTGGATCGTGACGGCGGAGCCAGCCTGTTTGTATGCTCCGAACCGGGTGCCCGAGTCAGCAAACCCCCAGCTTGGGGTTTCGATACGCTGGTCCTTGAGACGTTGCTTGACCTTTTCGACCTCCACTCCGCGAGAGATGAGCTTTTCAACCAGCAATTCGTATGCGGTGTTGTCCGAGCTTGACATATCATTTCCCTCGAAATGCGCCGAAGCGCAAGTTTTCCGGTTGATGCATTTCTTATGCGCCGGGGCTACGGGTCCCTCCGAAACAAATGGCCGATGAGGACGCTGCGCAGAAGGCAGGCATGATAATCGAGACCGCGCTCCGCGGCCACAAAAGGCCGCGGGCCGAGCAGATTCAACCCCGGGCCGCCTCCGCCCGTCTGCGCTCAATCTCAGCGTCACGTCGGGCGATGGCCTCGCGCTTGTCGTAGAGCTTCTTGCCGCGCGCTAGGGCGATTTCGAGCTTGGCGTAGCCCCTGTCGAAGTAGAGCTTCAGGGGGATGAGCGTGTAGCCCTTTTCCTGCAACTGCCTCTGGATCCTGCGGATCTCGGATCGATGGAGGAGCAGCTTGCGCGGCCGCACGGGGTCGACGTTGAACCGATTGCCCTGCTCGTACGGCGGGATGTGCATGCCATATATGAATATCTCGCCTCCCTCGGGCTTGCAGAAGGCTTCCTGCAAACTCGCCCTGCCCTGTCGGAGAGACTTGACCTCGGTGCCGACCAGGACTATGCCCGCCTGGAAAGTTTCCAGGATGTGGTAGTCGTGACGGGCCCTGCGGTTGGTTATGGTGACGCTGTGAGGCTTTTCCTTTCTTGCCATGCCGCGTTGATTATACCACGCGCCGATTGCCGGCGCCCAAGCCGTTGGGCCGCAGACCGGCCGCTGCGATGGTCGCGTTTCCGGCGATTCTCCTGCTTAGTCAAGGGGCGTCGAATCGCCGAAAACGCTGGGTTTGCGGTTCTACGCTGCGGGAACGACTGTGGAGACGAACCTGGCAGGGCAATAAGGCGGTGAGTTGCC
>JBMFPI010000105.1:0-2374 GCA_049969195.1 Armatimonadota bacterium | reverse complement strand
CAGGAATTTGCCACCCTCACCCCGACCCTCTCCCGTCGATGGAAAGGGAGTTTCTCGCGGGCTCAAACGCCCACGCGTCCGTCATCCTGAACTTGATTCAGAATCCATCCGTCTTGATACTGGATGCTGAGACAAGTTCAGCACGATATGATCTCGACGAAACTGAACTCTCCCCGATCTCAAATCTCTCTTGGCACGACGGCTTGGAAAGTCGTAGAATAGAGGCCGGTAATTATCCCCGGAGTGACTGCGTTGGGCGCGCCTGGTTTTGTACATCTGCACACGCATTCAGAGTTCAGCATACTCGACGGCGCCTGCCGCATCAAAGACATAGTATCCAGGGCAGTCGAGCTCGAGATGCCGTCGGTCGGGCTCACCGACCACGGCGTAATGTACGGCAACATCAGCTTCTATTCGGCGTGCAAGGAAGCTGGCATCAAACCCGTGCTCGGATGCGAAGTCTACGTCGCCACACGCACCCGCAACGACAGGGATCCCAGGCTGGACAAGGACCAGTATCATCTTGTGTTGCTTGCGGCGTCCGAGACGGGGTATCGCAACCTGATCAAATTGGTCAGCGCCGCATTCTCGGAAGGGTTTTACTACAAGCCGCGTGTGGATAAGGAGCTGCTTGGTCGGCACTCCGACGGCCTGATCGCGCTGACGGCGTGCCTTTCGGGGGAGGTTCCGACCCACCTGCTCAACAACAAGCCCGATCAGGCTGAGCGCTCGCTGGGCGAGTACGTGGATATTTTCGGGCGCGAGAACGTCTACGTCGAGCTGATGGACAACGCGTTGCCCGATCAGAAGGTCGCGAACGAGGCGCTGATCCGGCTGGCTCGCAAGTCGGGAATTAAGCTCGTCGCCTCGAATGATGTGCATTACCTGACTCGCCAGGATTCGGAGCCGCACGACGTTCTGCTGTGTATTCAGACCGGTTCGGTCTTATCGGACCCGAACCGCATGCGCTTCGGGTCGCGCGAGTTCTACTTCAAAAGCCCGGATGAGATGGCGGCGCTTTTCTCGCACATCCCCGAGGCGCTCGGGAACACCCTGGAGATCGCCGACCGGTGCAACTGCGAGTTCGACTTCAATACACTGCGGCTTCCGGACCCGGGCGTACCGGAAGGACTGGAGCCGATTGAGTTCATGGAGTCCGAGGCCCGGAAAGGGCTCGAGGCAAGATTCGGCGGAAAACTGCCGGAAGAATACGAGAAGCGGTTCGAGTACGAATGCCGCATCATCCGAGAGTGCGGGTTCGCCACCTATATGCTGATCGCGCGCGACTTCACCGACTTTGCGCGGAAGAAGGGTATCTACGTCGGTGTGCGTGGGTCTGCGGCGGGCAGCCTGGTGTGCTACGGGCTCGGTATTACGGATGTGGACCCGTTGGAATACGGGCTCACCTTCGAGCGGTTTCTGAACCCGGAGCGCGTCGAGGTGCCCGATGTAGACCTGGATATACAGGACGACCGCCGCGAGGAGCTGATCCAGTATGTTGTGGCGAAGTACGGACGCGAGCGGGTGGGACAGATTGCTACGTTCGGCAGCCTGAAGGCACGGGCGGCCGTGCGGGACTGCGGGCGCGTCCTGGGGATGGACCTGGCGCAGGTCGACCGAATCGCCAAGATGATACCTGCGCTGCCTGTCGGGATCACCATCGACCGGGCGCTCGAAGAGAACCCCGAGCTCGCGTCGGCCGCCAGTTCGAGCCGTGAGGTGCGCACGCTTCTGGACACCGCGCGGGGTCTGGAGGGACTGAGCCGCAGCGTTGGGGTTCATGCGGCGGGCGTGCTGATCTCGGAGGATCCACTTACCGATCACGTGCCGGTTCAGTCCGGCCTCAAAGGCGAGGTCGTTGCGCAGCTCGATAAGGACGATATAAAGAAAATCGGCCTTATCAAGATGGATTTTCTGGGCCTGGCAAACCTCACGATCCTGGCGGAGGCGGTGCAGAACGTCAAGCGCCACCGCGGTATCGAGATCGACATATTCTCCATTCCCCTGGACGACCAGAAGACCTTCGAGATGCTCGGGCGCGGCGACACGAACGGCGTGTTCCAATTGGAGGGACCGGGGATGCGCCGGAACGTGATCGAGCTTAAGCCTAACTCGGTGAGGGAACTCGCGGCCATAGTGGCTCTCTACCGGCCCGGCCCGATGGCGCATATTCCTAGGTTCGTCAGGTCCAAGTTCGGGCGTGAGCCTATCAACTATCTTCATCCCGTGCTAGAGCCGATCCTTAGGGAAACCTACGGGGTGATCTGCTATCAGGAACAGGTTCTGCGCATCGCCCAGGCTGTGGCGGGGTTCACTTTAGGCCAGGCGGACGTGCTGAGAAAGGCCATGTCGGCCAAGAAGCGCGAGGTAATGG
>JBMFPI010000104.1:4211-10171 GCA_049969195.1 Armatimonadota bacterium | reverse complement strand
CCAACCGATTCTAGCAGAACCGGTCGGAGTCGAACCACCAGCTCTCTCAGCTTTCCACTGCCGACGGGACAGGATCCCGTTTGCAGCTTGTCCTACTGGTTTGCCGGGCTGTTTCGACGGGAGCGTATCCGCCGATGCCCTCGCTTACCTTGAGATGCGTCGAGTCGCCGAAAACGCCGGGTTTGTGTTCTATCCCAACAGCCTAAGGGGTTCGCCGATGGGTTTGACCTGGCATGTCCTGTCGTGTATACTACGAGAAGCACTGGCGTTGTCAGTTCGGACTCTGCTCCCAGCCCACGAGATAACACGAGATAAAAGGAACTTATGCAGTCGGAGAATGTCACTCCTCAGTCGCCTTGTGTGTCGACGCGACCGCGCTCGCCGGTACAAACGCAAGTGGTCTCTGAGGACTTGTGCATAGGTTGCGGTGTGTGTGCCTCCCTCTGCCCAGCGTCTTGTTTGGAGATGAGGTTCAACAGGTACGGCGAGTATAACCCTGTCGAGTCTGACGGATGCACTGAGTGCGGTGTGTGTCTGAAAGTCTGTCCCTTCGCTCCAGGCAATCCCAACGAGAATCAGATCGCAAGAGACCTTTTCGGGACTGTGCCGGGAATCGGGCGCAGGACGGACTGCGGGTTCTATCACTTTTCGTTTGTCGGTCATTCGACCGTGAACGGCATTCGCGAAAGGGGTGCCTCGGGCGGACTTGCTACGTGGATCCTTGAGACCCTGCTGGTGCGCGGCGTCGTGAACCGGGTAATATGTGCCTCGACGAACCCGGATCCTGAGAAACTCTTCAGGTTTGCGATAGTTGACTCTCCAAAGGGATTGCGGCAGTGTTCGGGGTCCGTCTATTATCCCCTCGAGCTCTCAGAGGTGCTGAAGCGCGTGTTGGCCGAGGACGGGCGGTACGCAGTGATCGGGCTGCCGTGTTTTGTGAAGGCCCTGAGACTGGCGGAAAGATGTAACCCGACGCTGGCAAAAAGGCTGGTCTATCACGCTGGCGTTGTATGCGGACTGCTGCCCAGCAAGTTCTATGCAGAGTACGTCGTCGCGTCTGCCGGGGGCGATCCGCAAAGGGTTACTCGCCTGATGTTTCGCGGCAAGGAGCCGTGCCTGCCGGCAACCCGTCCGGTCATCAGGTTCTGGTACGATGCTGCTGCGCGCGATCCCGACGGACAGATAGAGCATCTCAAGGGCCCATGTTTCGCCTGGGAAGACTGGTTTTTCAAGCATAACGCGTGCAGTTTCTGCGACGATGTTTTTGCCGAACTGGCCGATGTCGTGCTCATGGATGCTTGGCTGCCTGAGTATTCGTCAAAGCCCGGCGGCGAGTCGTTGGCGATCACGAGAACAACGCAGGCTACTGATTTGTTACGCTCTGGCATTGCTAATGGCGAGATCGAAGGCGAGGAGTTGCCCATCGAGCAGGTTGTCGCCAGTCAACGAACCGTGCTGTTTCACAAACGTCAGCAACTGTCTGCCATGTTGGCAATGCGAGCTCGAGGGAATCGAAGGGTTCCCAGAAAACGTGTGCCTCCTTCAACTATCGGCGCCGAGCATATGCTCAGAGCACTTTCTGAACTTGATGCGATGCGCGTGGATAGCCGGACAGCCTGGCTCAACGCCGATAGCCGCGATCTACGGACGTTCTACAAATGCATGCCAACATATCGGCGGCGAGCACGCCGTCGCATGGTCAACGGGGCCTTGCAGCTGGTTCCGCGCATCTTTAGAAAGGTCTTGAGACTTGCCGGTATGCGATGAACCGGCACGGAGATGGCGAATGGAGTTCGCGAAAGCACCTTTTCTCTTCGTCGGCAACGGTTCTTATGCGAATCGTGGTTGTGAGGCTATAACCAAGTCCAGTGTCCGCCTGGTCAGGGAGTTCTTTCCCGAGGCGCCCATTATCAACGGCAACGAGCTCGGCGATTACGATCAAGTGGACGAGACCGAACCTGACGTCTATCACGTCAAGTGTAGTTGCGTGTCGAGCGCCATAAACAAGATGTGGGTCAGCGAACAGATCTACGCTCGGACCGGTCTACTTATCGATTTGTCGAGCGCGGGAAAAATGGTGAGACAATGGGCTCCTCAGTGCCGGGCCGTGGTCAGTATGGGCGGCGACCTGTACGGGTTGAGTCATGGCCGGCGGGTGCTGATTCAGTATCTGTTTCTGGGAATGGCCGCGCTTCGGGTTCGAAGGCCTTTTGTTATCTGGTGTGCAACCATCGGCAACCTGGACGCTGCCGGCAGGCTTAAGCGCATTGCAATGAGGCACTACAAACAGTGCGACCTGATACTGGTCAGGGATATTGCCTCGCTTGAGTATCTGCGCGCGAACGGAGTCTGCGAGAACGTGCGCCTGGTCGCGGATCCGGCCTTTTTGCTCGAGCCGTCCGAGCCGCGTGTCCCGCTGCCTAATAAAGCTCCGCTCGAGGAGATGATCGGACTCAATATCGCCAGTGATTATGGCTCACGGGGGCGTCTCGGAAGTTACCGTGACATGATTAAGCTGGTCGCGGACTGCGTTGAAAGCATCCAGAAAACAACAGGACGAAGCGTGCTGCTTGTTCCGCACGTAGTCGCCTATCCCGAGTACGTTCCGGGCAACGATACGATATTCCTCAGTCTGGTGCGTGAATGCCTGGCCGAACGAGGTTGTGATGTTCCCCTGCTGCCGTCGTCGCTCAGGTCGTGGGAGATCAAATGGGTGCTCGGCAGGCTACACGCGTATATTGGGGCGCGGATGCACTCCACTGTTGCAAGCCTGGGGTCGTGCACCCCGACGCTCTCAGTTACCTTCAGCGAGAAGGGTCCCGCGCTCAACGAGCTGCTTCTAGGTCACAGACGATTCGCCTTCGATTGCAGCGAGCTGACAGTGCACAGGTGCACCGAAAAACTCATGGAGCTGCTTTCGGAAGCGGATGCGGTAAGAGATCAATTGCGCAAACGCGTTCCCGAGATCCAGACGATGTCCCATAAAGCTGGCCAGTACCTGAAAGAACTCTTGGGCTAACAGACTGCACTTTCAGACGGTTGCTTGCCTCCGCGACGCGCAACGTCATTCAGGAAACGTCTGTCGCTGCGATCCATTGCCAGGTAATAGACCCCCAGACCCGAGGCGCCGAATGTCACGAAGGCTGTCGCCGCGAGACTCCAAAAGTCGGTTGGGTTGAGCACATGAACGAGCCCGAGCGCTGCAGCAGCCGCCGCGCCGAACGTGAATAATGCAGGAAGCATAGCGGCATAAAACGGTCGACTTGAGCGCTGCAGCACGTACGCAGCGTACCACGGTGCGAAGAATGCGTTCTTCAGAATGAATGCGCAGAACCCTCCTACTGCTACGCCGTAGTAGCCAAGTCCAGTGTACTCAACGAGAACGATCGAGAGAACCACCTTTAGCAGCCCGCCTAGAACTGTCGAGATGCCTGGCGCAGCCATTCTATTTGCGGCTGTGGTGATGCTGTAGAGAGGCTCTACGCCGCACGTGATCACCTGATGTGCAAGCAACCACCACACGAGAGGATAAGTGCCTTTCGCTTGTGGTCCGAGCCACCATACTAAGAACGGAGCCGCTATCCCGCACAGTGTCCCCAGCGGGATGGCCATCCCCAGCGACACCAGCTTCACCGCCCTAGACATATGACGCACCAGGGTTTCATAGTCGTGCCGGGCGTATGAGGATATGGCTAATGGAGTAATCATTCCGGACATGGTGCTGGACAATCCGCGCAGCATGATGGCGATGCCCAGAACAGGACTGTATTCCCCTACCGCGCCCGGTCCGAGCAGGCGGTTAATGATTAAGAGGTCGACGCTCAAATAAAGGATCACGCCGATCTGGTTCACTACCAGCCAACCACCCATCTTGACCATATCAATGAACTTGGCTCTGTTAAAGCCGGTCAGTGCGGGTCTGAGTTGCGGTAGCAGCCTCTCAAAGATCAGTATCGTAACAATCAGAACAAACGTGGACTCGAGCACGAACCCAAGCCCAACTTGCCAAAGCGCGGGCGCGAGGGTGCTGAACAGAACAATCCAGGTCGAATAACGCACTAACTGCCCGCCGATTTGCACCCAATTCCCGAGGTCAAAGCGCTGCCTGGCGAACTGCGCCACGCGGAACGGGTTGGCCCCAAGGGAGATCAAGAATGAGACGTACATCGCGACGAATAGAATCCGGGTGTTCCAACTTTGCCCTGCCGGAATTTGAAGAAATCTCGGTGTGTAATAGGAAACAACACAGGATATGGGTAAAAATATTGCGATGAACCACCCTGTCGCAATCAACTGTGTATTGAAGTAATCGCGCGCTTCGTTCATATCGCCGCGAGCAACGTGGATTACGACAAACCGGAACAACGTCGTGGTGAGCACTACTGTCAACACCTGGGTGTACATTGTGAACGACAGCGCGAGGGTCACCATGCCGTAGTTGGCCAAGCCCAGATGTGATATCTGATACGGCACCATTGCGAATGACGTTGCTATGTTGAACAGGAAGAAGGCCAGATTAGAAACAGCGTTACCCAGGAAATGCCTTCTTGCTTCGTCGGTCGATACACTGGGTGCTTCGCCTGTGCGCTGACTTGAAGACGATTCTTGTTCGGTCCTGTCCATAACAAATGCGCCCGCTGCTCCGACCTCTCCCGGGGGAATGCTTGTGCGGATGTCTGCGCATGCCCTCCACTGCTGAGCTAAAGCTGTCAAGAGGGCGCCGGGATTTGTGCGGCCAGTTCGTTGTTTGCCCTAGCCGTTTCGAGCCGCGCAGACAACCGCGAGGTGGTGCGCATGTTATCTTCCATGCTCAACAGAACATTATCACGGCCGAAAAGGCTCGATCTCGCTAGAGGTCATCGCGAAAAAACGCAAACCGAACGTTCCAGCGATTCGACGCTGCTGGGGTATGCCGGGTAATCGTCAAGCTCCCACCAGTTGCAACAGCCTGAATCTTGCTCGCCGGCCGTTGACAATGCGCCTTCGGTATTGTACCATTAATCCCACACATCCACAATCATATCATTCAGCGAGGTCGTTGCGATAGGACCGCAATCCGGCTTTGCGGTGGTTCAGCGCTCGTCAATTAAAGTAAAGCAAACGAGGAAATCCCTGAAAAAGGCCCTAGCTCAACAGCTTGTGCGAACGGGACGGTTTGGTTTCGGGCATCTAATCCTGCTTAGCAATAGACGCTGGGCGGGCCGGATAGCGCCGGGAAGATAACGGCTTCGTGTGAGGAGTGTCAAAATGGTCAGGCCTTGCTGCGGAGTTGAAGCGGCTACCGCGGGCGGGCTGGTCGAGCGAACCCCGCATTCCCAAAGCGTAGGGTGATCCAGTATCAAGCGGCCGCTCGGAAGCACGGGGCTGCCTGCCCCCGGTCGTCGAGCAGGCCTGGTTCCCATCGAGGAGCTTCTCAGTAAAGGACGGAGAATCTGATCACCGCGCTGATCTCTTTCGCTGTGCTGCAGGTGGCATACCCCTGGAGAAGCGAGGTTATTGCGATACAGCGCAAAGCCGACGTGTTCGATGACTAGACGCTTCTCGGCTAAACGGGACAATCGCGGAAAACGCGCTTACTGTGACAGCCTATCTGAAAGGTGAGGGTTCCGGCGCAGCCGGTAAACATGATCGTCTTTCGCGTTTACAGGGAGGTTTCCAAACATTGAGCCGGGGCAGCGCGCCGGTTGTGTCTGTGGTGGTGCCGTGCTATAACCGCGGCACGTTGATTCGCGGCACCATTGATTCGGTAATGCGTCAGACCATTCAAGATTGGGAGTGCATAATAGTCAACGACGGTTCCACCGATGACACTGAGGAAGTGATTCGGGACCTGGCGGCCGCGGACTCCCGCATCAAGTGCATCAGCCAGACCAACAGGGGTCCGGCTGGGGCACGGAATCGCGCACTGGGCGAGGTTAGAGGCAGGTATGTCCAGCTCTTGGACGCCGACGATATCATAG
>JBMFPI010000104.1:0-4201 GCA_049969195.1 Armatimonadota bacterium | reverse complement strand
AACACATAGACGGGCTCTCGCTTGCGTACTGCGATTTCCGCTTTGAGGATGAATCCGGTAATCCCGTGGATCTGCCGTGGACGTGGCGTGTCAAAATTGACGAAGGCGATCCACTGGCCGATGTAGCTCTGAACTGGCAGCACGAGATTATCATTCCGCCCTGTTGCTTCCTGTTCGACTCACGGTTCTTCACGGAGTACGGCATTCGTGAGGATGAAACCATCAGGGCAAACGAGGATTACGACCTGCTGCTGAGTGTCCTTGCTCTCAAGCCCCGTATCGTCTTTCAGGATCAAGTGATGGCGGCTTATCGGATCACGCCGGGCTCGGTGTCCAAGAATCAAGCCCGCCTGCGCGCGACCTATTTGCACATCATCGACAAGCACCTGAAAGCATTCGCCGGCGACGCGAGGATGACGGATATCCTGCGTCGCAAGAAACTTCTGGTGAAACGCGATTTTTGGCAATACTCGCCGCCGTACGAAATCGGCTGGTGGCTATACAGGTTGCGATGGGCGGCAAGAAGAGTTCTCCCCAGCCGGCTGTACACCAGACTCAAGCGACTTCTCATCAGAAGCTGATGCATAATGGAGTGCAAGTTACACGTCAATCCCACGACAGCCTCTACCCTTTTGGGAGACGTTAGCCGACCGGAGCGGAGGAGATCATCCGCGCTGCTTGGCATTCTCCTGGCAGTCGGAACGGTCGTCGTGTTCACCCAGATTCTCAATCTTCCCTATGTCGGCGACGATTGGGCGATACTGCACAAGATGGCGTTCAGAACTCCGGTTGAGATTCTGCAACTGTGCATGGACACGAGCTTGCTCCAGATCCGCCCGCTTCAGTACCTTTACACGTGGGCAATTCTCGCGATTTTCGGGTCCTATTCGAGCGCATTTCACATCCCGGCACTTATCGCACATATCTGCACGGCGTTCGTAGTGGTATATCTGCTCTGGCTTATCGTGGGATCCAGGGCGATCGCGTGGATCGTAGGGTTGTTGTACGCGCTGGCGATCAACGTCCATCTGGCACCTCAAATGTGGCTTGTCGGATCTAGCGACATTCTCGGACCGATGCTAATCTTTGCGTCCATGGCGCTGTTCATCAAAGACCGGTATGCTTTGTCAGCCGCTTCGTTTCTCGGTTCGCTGCTGTTCAAGGAATTTGCGATTGCTATGTTGGTCGTATTGCTCCTGTACGCGATGCAGCAGAACTGGCGCGAACGGGGTCCGGTTGCAGCGTTGCGTTGTGCGGCGGGGAAGCTCTGGATTCACGTACTGTTCGCGGCTCCATTTCTGGTGTACAAGATGGTGTTTCTGCCGTCTCCGATGGGTTTTCCTCCCGATCATCCATACAAGCTGGCGCTCACCGGTCCGCACATTATCAGAAACGGCGCCATCTATTTGCTATGGCTGCTTCAGACCGTCTGTCCGTTCCTGGTCAGCAGGCCGAGACGAATGCTCCGCTCACTTGCGTCGGGGAACATCTTCGAAATGGCCATGGTTGCCGCATTTGTACTGCTTGTTGTTTCAGCCGCGGCTACCTTAATCGTCAGATCCAGAATGGCCGGGCAGCCGACCCGAGCGCACGACCGGCCTCACGACCGACCGCCTTACCTCTTGCTCGGCACGTGGGCGGCTGCGGGCTTAGCACCGGTGTATTTCCTGCCCAATCACGTGTTTGCGTACTACATGGCCTATTCGCTACCGGCTCTGTTGGCCATAATTGTGCTTGTGGCGCGTGAAGTATTTCGCAGGGCCGGTGTGAGTCAGCAGCCGATGATCCGCCTTGCCACAGCCGCAATCACGCTTCAGTTCATATGGTCGAGCGCCTACGTGGCTGTAAGTTTCAGAGAAGGCGATTTCATGCTGAGGGGCGCCCGACAGGTCGCAGCAGTGCACGAACTGCTGATGAGGCATCATCCGGACGTGCCCGGCGGCACTACTTTCGTTCTTGAGGGTGATGGAATTATGTGGGCGCTGCGAGACGATAAGGCTATTCAGCTCTGGTACAGGGACAGGTCATTGCGGGTCTTTGATAGGCGCTATGTCGCTATTGAGGGCGGCAGAGCGTATGCCCTGCGCCCACCTCCGGGCACCGAGTTTCCGGGCACGAGAATCAAGGGAGACCGGGTCATTCTAAACCCGGTGTCGGTAGTCTATCTGCGAGTTCCGGAGGGTTCGAAGGCTGTCGAGCTTCCGCTGATCGATGTGCGGCACTCGGAGCGTCATCCGGAACCCCTATGAGGGAGAAAGGCGTAATCGCTATTGTCGATCGGCCGGATTACAAGTGGTCGGGCCGGCTCAGTGAGTGTGGACATGCTAGACGAATCGGTAAAGATCCATCCGAACGCAATCGTCGAATCGAAGAACATTGGCCCCGGCACGCGCATATGGGCGTTTGCTCACATTCTGCCTGGCGCGATGATCGGGAGGGACGCGAATATATGCGACCACGTCTTCATCGAAAACGACGTGCGCATAGGTGACCGCGTGACGATCAAATGCGGGGTCCAACTGTGGGACGGGGTGCGAATTGAGGACGACGTGTTTATCGGCCCCAACGCCACGTTTACGAACGACATTTTTCCTCGCAGCAAACGCTATCCCGAGAAGTTCCTGGAAACCTATGTAAGGAAAGGCGCATCCATCGGAGCAAACGCTACCATTTTGCCGGGTCTGAACATCGGTCGAAACGCGATGGTCGGGGCCGGTGCGGTGGTGACGATGGACGTCCCCCCGAACGCCATAGTTGTTGGTAACCCTGCCCGCATCAAAGGATACGACTCTGCCGAGGTACAGCCGATCCCCCGAGAAGCCGCTACGGCTCCGACGGAGGGCTCGGTGGAAACAGTCGGCGGCGCGCGCATAATATCGCTGCCGGAAGTCGTCGATCTTCGCGGCAGCCTATCGTTTGGGCAGATCGAAGATCACCTGCCGTTTGTTCCGCGCCGGTACTTCATCGTCTATGATGTTCCTTCTAAAGAGGTGCGCGGAGAGCATGCACACCGCCGACTTGAGCAGTTCCTTGTGTGCGTGAAGGGCAAGTGCAGTTTAATGCTTGACGACGGTTATGCACGGACTGTAGTTAACCTGGACAGCCCCAGAGTGGGGGTCTATATCCCGCCAATGGTATGGGGGGTTCAGTTTGCTTATACTCAGGATGCCGTACTCCTGGTCCTCGCCTCAGACAAGTACGATGCCGATGACTATATCAGGGACTACGAAGAGTTTCTTCGGATAAAAAATGCCCATCCGACCGAACCTGCCGAAAGGGGTAAGTCATGAGCGGTCCCGTTCCGTTCCTCGAACTGAGGCCGACCTACGTTGAGCTCAAAGAGGAGATCGATGCTGCCGTAGCCCGGGTGCTGGACAGCGGCTACTACCTGCTGGGTCGCGAGCTGGAGGCATTCGAACGGGAGTTTGCAGAATACTGCGGCGCCAAGCATTGCGTCGGAACGGGTAACGGTCTCGATGCTCTTCAAATCAGTCTGCGCGCAATGGGGGTCGGGCCGGGCGACGAGGTGATAGTTCCTAGCAACACGTACATTGCTACGTGGCTTGCCGTCAGCAACGTGGGAGCTACCTTGGTTCCGGTGGAGCCGGACGAGCGAACATACAACATTGATCCGGGCAAGATAGAATCAGCCATTACTCGGCGTACCAAAGTTATTCTCCCCGTGCATCTCTACGGACAGCCCGCGGACATGGCCGCCATCCTTGAGATTGCTCGTGCAAACGGCCTGATGGTCCTCGAGGACGCAGCGCAAGCGCACGGTGCCCGCTGCCGGGGCAAACGCGTCGGGGCGATTGGCGACGTGACGGCCTGGAGCTTCTATCCCACCAAGAACCTCGGTGCATTCGGGGATGCTGGCGCGATAACGACGGACAATGACGAGATCGCTGCTGCGGCTCGGCTGATCCGCAACTACGGTTCCGGCCAAAAATACGTTAACCAGATAAGAGGCGTTAACAGTCGGATGGAGGAATTGCACGCCGCCATTCTTCGGGTGAAGCTGGCACACCTGGATGAGTGGAATGCCCGGCGCAGGGATCTGGCTGCCTTATATCTTGAAGAGCTTCAGGGCACCGGGCTTGTGCTGCCTTACGTTCACTCCTGGGCAGAGCCTGTATGGCACGTGTTCGTTGTCAGGAGTAAGCAGCGTGACCGCCTGCAGCACGCGCTGCGCGAGGCCGGA
>JBMFPI010000103.1:0-10186 GCA_049969195.1 Armatimonadota bacterium | reverse complement strand
CGATCCGGCCCTTTCCAAAGCCGGGAACATTACCGGCATTACATCGGTCCATGCAATGTAGGCGCGGAGCCTGAAGCTCGGGCTGAGCCGGCTTGCGGCAGGTGGTTGCGAAAGGCGCGTTTGCGTTCTATCGCAATAACCCCGGTGTGCGGTTGCCGTTGACAAGCCGGGGCGGCTGTGCTAGCATATGTGCGAGGAATGGGACCAGCGCGCTCTACTGAAGACAAATTCACAAAGCATACAGGCCGGGAGCGCACTGCCGAGGCAGGTCTCAGACGGCCCGTGCGGCTTTCGTGAACGCGGTTCGGTCAGGTAGTCGGACTGTTTGCCACCTCTCCGGAAAGAAGTGACGAACGCTCCGGCCTAGAACCCCGTGCCGTAAAGCCTCGCAATGTGAACCCCGATAATTCCACGCAGGAAAGGGTGGTGTGGTAAGAGAGACAAGACGTGATCTGAAGGCATTGACTCAGCATCATCTGTAGAGTATTCATTCACGCAGGTGGGCCAATCTAAGGAAATGACGGCCCGCGCGAGGAGACAGGCGAATGAAAAGGCGAAAAGGTTTCACTCTTATTGAGCTATTGGTCGTTATAGCGATCATAGCAATCCTGGCGGCGATATTATTCCCGGTGTTTGCCAGGGCGAGAAAGGCCGCGATGGCGAGCACCTGCGAGTCGAACC
The DNA here is from genome assembly GCA_049969195.1 of Armatimonadota bacterium. GTDB lineage: Bacteria > Armatimonadota > UBA5829 > UBA5829 > UBA5829 > CALJES01. The sequence continues at coordinate 9,505 of JBMFPI010000103.1, read as the reverse complement.
TGAAGCAGATCAGCAACGCGATTAAGATGTACCTGTCGGACTGGAACGACACGTATCCGACGAACCGTCAGATTCTGTCAGGCGGTCAGCTTGGTCCGATTAGCCCGTCGTGTTTGCTGTCGCAGCCGGACCCGCTGCCTGGTCAGACGGAGCCGCCGAAGTTCCAGTACAGCATCAACTGGGTAGAGGGTCTTTACAGCTATGTGGAGCAAGTGACGAAGAAGGAGGACCCTGCAACGACGTGGCGTTGTCCTGCGGCGACGAATCTGACCGCGCCGACGACGACGGGTCCGCACTATCTCGTGACTTTCGTCTTCAACCGGTGTTTGATTGAAGCGCCGGAGGGGATCATCAAAGGTGCGGCGAATCTGATGTTGGTGCGTGAGATGGGCAGGCTTACAATGGCGAGTTTGCGGCCTAGCAACGACTGCACCAACAATGTGAATGTGAAGCCTGTTGACCCGTTCTTGATAGCTCAGGACAGGACGACGAATCTAATCTTCTCCAAAGGCGAGTATATGCTGCACGCGAACGGATCTCACGTGCTCTTTGCTGACGGGCACGTGAAGCTGTTTGACATAGATTCGTTCGCTGTGGACCCGCCGAAGTATATGACTCCGGCGGTTGCCTATGATGGTGATGCGACCCAGCAGTGGTACAACTACTATTCCAAAACCCCGACAACGCCGCAGGAGAGGGCCCGCAACAGGCAGATAGCCATCAGTCCGTAGTGACGGCCTGCGGCGCCCAGTCCCCGGGGAAGCCGCGTTCATGGGCACATACCCGAGGGTTAGCCGACGGACTGAGGACGCGAACCGAAGGAGGTGGTGCGAGAACAGATATACTCAAGGCGGGTTTGCTTCATTCATAGCTAATAGGGTATGCGGCGGTTCTTACAAGCTGCACCGCCCAGGACGAAACAGCAGGTACTTGTGAGAAGAACTCTCAGGAGGTAGATTGATGGCTGCGCGAAAGAAAAGCGGCTTTACGCTGATTGAGCTGTTGGTAGTCATCGCAATCATCGCGATTCTGGCTGCCATTCTCTTCCCTGTGTTCGCAAGAGCAAGGGAAGCGGCACGCAAGTCAACGTGCCAATCCAACATGAAGGAGTGCGCTATCGCCCTCCAGACATACTGGAACGACTATGACGCCACCCTGCCCTGCTCCGTGCCCGCCGGGAGTACCGTAGGCACCGGAAATGCGGCAGGCAACGATGCGGGCTTCGCGCTGTTCTCCGCAGGCGTGGGTGTTCTTCCTCCGGGGATAGCCGGCGACACGAAGGCTTTTCCGGTAACCTGGGCTCAGATGCTTTATAACAATATGAAGTCCAAGGATATCATGTTCTGCCCGTCCGACTCGGCGGACCGCAGCCCCGCAATAGCCTCGGCCTATGACTTGAACACCACCAGGGTGTCTTACTGGTGGAAGTTCGCTATAGACAAGGCCTGGCGACACGGTGCGCTGAAGTGTCAGAAGGAAGGCGACTTCGGTTACAACGCCGATCAGATAGTGTTCTACGAGCGCGCTGGTTTCCACTCCGGGGCCGCAGGCGGAATCAAGAACGACGTCCAGATCAACGTAGCGTTCCTTGACACGCACGTCAGGTCTGTGAGCGTAGTCAACAGCACACAGCCGGCGAACAGCACCACTTACGTAGACGACCCGACTGCAAACGGCGAGCCGAACTTCTTCAACTTCGACAACGAGGCTCCGTTCCAGGCGGGCACAAACCCGCCGCCGGCGACAACCGCGGTGGTTCCGGGCACCAGCCCGCCCTATCAGTATCTTGATCCGCGGCGATACAGCGACAAGCTGCCGTAATGCAGAGCAGATGTTTCGGGAACTAAGTTCCCGAAAAATTTGCCTGACCTACTTGCAAAAAATGGCGGGCTTCCTTTGGAAACCCGCCATTTCCTAATTTGTAACCCCTGATCAGCCCTTGACCGGCAGCCCCACTCGTCGGCCTCAAGCCGGCCAGTCAGCGCGGCGCTCAAGTGCTTATGACAACTCAACCCGCCACCAGTCGATACGAATCCGGACGTCGCGCAATTCCGTGTTAGCGCTTTTACGCGCTTTTCGAAAACTAGCAGGCTGCAGGTCTTTTGCGCGGTGGCGCGGTCGACGAGGCGAGGCGGTTATTGAGGCGATTCTTCTTCCGTCTCCACCTTGAAAGTTGCGGTGGCGTTAGGGGCTTCCATCCACTCGGCACCCTTCTTGACACACATCACGACCTTTTCGGGAGCCGAGAATGTCTGACCGTCCTCGTCAACACCCTTAACGTCGCCCAGGAGGGTAATGATCTCGTTTTTCTCGTCATAGACCAGCTTCTGGGCGCTTGCTGACCGTTTTTCCTGTTTCAAGAACACGCCGCCGGAGGCGGTAGCGACCTTGGTGCGGTAGTTGTACTCAAGCTTCTGGCACGTGACCATCGTGGGTTTGGCGAGCTTGGCGCGGATGGATTCGGCGCTGCCGCGGTCATCCGAAGGCTTCTCCTCCTCGGGCCGCGGCTTCACCAGCAGCGTTACGTTGCCCTCCACGACCCCGATTCGCTTCTTGAAGTAGGCTGTCCCTCTATCGCCGGTGATGTCGCAGTTCGGATCGGTAATCCTGACCTTGCCAGGAGAGACGGCAACATTGGTGTCCCTGTCATACTGGACCTCATCGCAGGTCAGGACCGTATCACCGTGAGTGAACCTCACTCCGCCGGTGAGGAGTATCTTATTCTCGCTTCCCCAGACAGCCCTCAGGAGTTTCGCCTCATAAGTGACAGTCTCGGTTTTCTTTTTCTCGGGGTTCGTATCGGAGGCAGGGCCGGATGTCTGCTGTGCGCTCGGAACGCCGCAGGCCAGAAGCACCGCGAGTCCTGTGGCAGCTAATTGCCTAGTTCGCATTTCTCGCGTCATTTGGTACCGGCTCCTGCATAGCCTCGATATTTGCCGAACCCACCACGTTCGACATCTGCAACCTTCGATTCCTGACATTTACCACGAGCTCTTCGGCCTTCATTCGACCCAGCGGTGACTCGAAAGCTACGTGCGTGGTGCTGCGGAGGATCCCGGTGTAAGAGTTCCAAACCGCGCCGGCGGCCGTGATTCGTTGACCGCGGCTGCCCGCTATTGTTACGCCTTTGGATAGCTGCATATCCCGCGCGGCGATGTTATAGGTGATGCGACCGGCACGAATAGAGAGTATCGAGTTCCCTTTGTCGAAAACACTGCCGTCGGTGACGTTGTCGAGTGTCACGACAAGCCGGTTCTGCGCGAGTTCGACATTCTTCGCGCGCACGCTCCACAATTTGACGCCGCCGCTCACACCAATGATTCGCGCATCTTCGATTGTCATTACGACCGGTGGAGGAACTGCGGGTGCGAGGTTCATCCCGGTGTAAGGCAGGTGGCGGCGGAACACAGCCACGCTCAGGATGAGCACAATGCCGACAACGGTCGCCATTGTGAGGGCCGGACGTCGTTTCATGTTCGCGATACGCGGCCGGGCCGGATTTTCAACGCAACGACCCCGACTATGGAACTGGGGGCGGAGGGGGCGGCGGTTCGCCCCCGCCTCCTCCACCGCCACCGCTACCGTCCAGTACTTTGATCGTTCCGAGAGCCGTCGTCTCCATAGACAGCACCGGGGTGGGAACGACTATGGAGTCCTGCGAGTACTGCTGACCGCCGAACTCCACCTTCAGCGTCGTCGATAAGCCCGCGCCCGAGGTGTCGATCTTGAAGGTCGGCGGCCAGGTGTCAGGCGGAAACAGAGACAAAACCGCCTGATCACGTCCCAAGTTCACCGCAAAAAAGCCCTTTGCCCCGGTTCTCGTGATCTTCACCGGGGTCCAGCCGAAATCAACCCTGACGTTCGGAAGCCCCGCACCGTCCGACTCGCGAACGACGCGGCCCATTATGACTGTATCATGCGAGGGATAAGGTACTTCCGGTGGATTGTTTGTATCGGTTATCTCGACCACGGTGATTGTTCCGAGATTGTCGGTATCACCGTTGAGTATTCCGACAGGCATGTCAACCGAGTCGGGATAATAGGTCTGGCCGTTATTGAATGTGACCAAGCTCGTACTCGGGAAATTAGCACCCGCGCCGGATGTATCGACCCGAAAATAGTATGGGAGGACCGTGTCCGCCGAACCGACGTTAATTTCGAATTTTCCGCCGTTTCTGGTTACCGCGGAATACGCCGTGCCGCCGAGCCTGATTACCACGCCGTCAACGCCTCTGCCGGTGGCTGAACTGACTACCGTGCCGGTTATGTATCTCCCGCTCAAGGGCGGAGGGGTGACGTTCTGCTTCGGAGCCGTCGAGCCGCCCCCGCCGCATCCGGCGAGCACCGACGCACCAACCAGCCCCACCACCGACATCAGCGATCTCAACCTGCTCATCAACGATAACTCCTTACGCCCAATCCCGGTTCAACTCGTCAATTATATCCGACGATGCCTGTCGGGGCAAGAGATAGGTCGACCCAGGACAGTTCACTTCCCTCGAAATCGCGTCATGCTGAGCCCGTTTCAGCATCCAACTGCCGAAGGGACGGATCCTGAATCGATTTCAGGATGACGGTCCCTGGGCGTTTGCGCCCGCCAGACTGAAGCGATACGCACGCTTCATGTGCCGCGTGAACGACTGTTTGGACTCGGCCGCAACCTTCCACTCTGCAGAGTTCCCGCAGCAAGTAACACCAAGGGCCGAGGGATTTGACCCTCACCCCGACCCTCTCCCGTAAACGGAGAGGGAGCTCTAACTTTGCCCTCTCACGAGTGGAGAGAGGTTTTGGGTCCGCCCTCTCGCGTGAAGGGAGCGGGAGTTATGATTGTCCGGGCACGTAGCCCTAGACAGGCTATCGCGTAACGCGCGCCTCCTGCGATTCTCCTGCCTACTTGGGAAGCTTTGAATCGCCGAAAACACCTGGTGTGCGTTCTATAGCAACAACCTCTCGGCTGAGCAGGAACGTCATTCCGAGTGAAGCGAGGATTGCCCATTCAACAATACAACCATTCGCTGCGCTCGGCAGGACCATCTTCCTCAGCTCGAACACCTGCTCAGGATGGCAATCCCAAATGACAGAACTCTGTCTCTAAGACTCAACTCAGGAGTTCGATGTTCCGCCGGGATGTAGCTGAGTGCCCCGCTCGAACCCCGCACCCGCAGTCGACCGCCGTCAGGCTCGCAACAGGCCCGCCGCGAGACGGCCGGACTCGAGCGCCAGGTCGGTGAACTCAGGCAGCCTGGAGGCGAGGCAGCCGACAAGCTCCCCCCTGCTCTCCCAAGCCGCTGTTACCGCGTCGCGCACGCCTTCTGCCGTGAGGTCGCTCACATCCAGCCACGAACTACTACCCTTCCCAAGCCCCGCCAGATTTCCGCTAAAGCAAGCGTCGGCAAACGAAGCAACTTTCGGGTCGTAAACTATGGGCACAAAAGGCGTGCTTGCACCGGCTGCAAAGATAAGCGAATGCAGTCGCATCCCCACAACCAGCCCGCAGCGTGCGATCAGCCCTTTGATTGTCCGTGGGTTGTTCGACCGGATGATCGCCGCATTGCCCACTGTCCTGCAGACGGCCTCGTCTTGCGGGGCTTGCATCGGTATGCAAACTACCGTCGCGCCCAACCTGTCTGCGGCGAGACTGATACCCCGCGCCGCCTCCGACAGCCAATTACGCGCGCACGACCAGGGCCTGAGCGAGACGCCGATGATCTCCCCGGCTGAGAGGCCGTGCTCGTTCAGGATGCGGTCTGCCTCGTGGACATCGGGCTCGATCAGGAACGATGGATCGGCGCTTAAGTGAATCGGCTTCGTGACGCCAATGTCTTCCAGCAGCCTTTTCGAATCGGCGTCGCGCACGGTGATGAGATCGGCCCGGTTCATCGCGCGGGCCACAGCGCGCCTCGTGCCCTCCCTCTTTAGGGGCCCCACCCCCTGCGCATAAATCATCGTCTTGCGCCCCAGGAACCGTGCAAGCCGGAGGACGGACAGGTAGTAATGTGGAGACAGAGCGCTGGTCACATCCTGAAACAGGCTACCACCGCCGCTTATTACCAGGTCGGCTCGCCGCGTCGCCCGAACTACCTGGTCCAGCTTCATTCTGTGAACAGCCTGCACGCCCGGGTGCTCTCGCGCTGTTCGTCCGGGGTCGGCCGAGAGGACAATGAGATCCGCATCGACGTGCAGCCGGCGGAACGTCGCCAGGATCCCCGCCAGCACCGCCTCGTCGCCGATGTTGCCGAAACCGTAGTAACCCGAAACGACAAAGGTCATGCCAGCATGTACTCGTCAATCGGCAAGCACTCGGGCCGCTCGCCCCTCTGCTTCGAACGCAGGGCAAAGAGAAGCGCGCGCGCCGTGTCGAGGGAGGTTATGCACGGAATCGAACGCTGGACGCTCGCTTTTCGGATCACCGCCGCCTCCTGTTCAATGCGTTTGTCTCTGGACGCCGTGTTTATCAGCAGATCGACCTTGTTTTGCAGGATCAGGTTCAGAAGGTTGCCCTCGGAGGCATCGTTGATCTTGCTGACCTCAGTCGTTGAAATCCCCTTCGACGCAAGGTAGCGGGCGGTTCCCTCCGTCGCATAAACCTCGTAGCCAAGATCAAGAAAATCGCGAATGATCGGCACAGCCTCTTCCTTGTCTTGGTCGGCGATCGTGGCAATCATCTTGCCCCCGACCGGCGCGTCCAAGTTGCAGGCGACCATAGCCTTGTAGAGAGCCCGAGAGAAGTCTCGGTCGATTCCCATTACCTCGCCCGTCGATTTCATTTCCGGCCCAAGCGAGACGTCTACTTCCGTAAGCTTCTGGAAGCTGAACACCGGCGCCTTGACCGCAAGGCTGGGCTGTTGTTTGTACAGGCCGCTACCGTATCCGAGTTCCTTGAGAGTCCTGCCCAGGACGACCTCGGTGGCCAGCTTTATCATAGGTACGCCGGTAATCTTGGACAGATACGGCACAGTTCGACTCGCACGCGGGTTCACTTCGATCACCAGGACCTCATCGTCGTTGATCACGAACTGGATGTTCATGAGGCCCCGGACGTCGAGGGCCCTGGCGAGTCTGGTCGCGTGCGAGACGATCTGGTCGATAATCGGCTGCGAAAGCGTCTGCGGTGGACACACGGCCATACTGTCGCCCGAGTGGACTCCTGCACGTTCGATGTGTTCCATTATCCCCGGGATCAGACAATCGACCCCATCGGCGATCACATCGACTTCGACCTCCTTGCCCATTACATACTTGTCAACGAGGATCGGTGCGTCCGGGTCCGGGCTGATGTCCTCGGCGTATTTCACATAGGTTTGCAGTTCGGACTCGGAGTAGATGATTTCCATTGCCCGTCCGCCGAGCACGTAACTCGGCCGCACCAGCACCGGATACCCGATCTCTCGCGCGACCGCGACAGCCTCGTCGATGCCTCTGACCGCCCGCCCAGGCGGTTTCGGTATGCCCAATTCACGCAGGATCCTTTCGAACTTGTCACGGTCCTCCGCGATATCGATCGACCTGAAATCGCTGCCGAAGATGGGCACGCCGGCCGCATGCAGCGGCCTGGCGAGATTGATCGCCGTCTGTCCGCCGAACTGGAGTATGATGCCGTCGGGCTTTTCGTACTCGACGATGTTTAGCACGTCCTCGACCGTCAGCGGCTCAAAGTAAAGCCGGTCGGATGTATCGAAATCCGTCGAGACGGTCTCCGGGTTGTTGTTGACAATGATCGACTCGTAGCCCGCTTCTTTCAGCGCCCAGGCCGAGTGCACGCTGCAGTAGTCAAACTCGATTCCCTGCCCAATCCGAATCGGACCCGACCCGATAACGATGGCCTTCGGCTTGCTGAACCCTGCCCCAATTTCCTTACGGGAAGAATCAGGGCTCGTGTGTGCGGGGTCGGAGTCCTGTGCCACCATGGACCCTGCCCTAACCTCCGCCAGCGAAGGATTGGGAAAGGTTTGGACGGCACAGCCCGTCTCATTCTCCGTTTCATAGCACGAGTAGAAATACGGAGTCTCGGCCTCGAACTCGGCGGCGCACGTATCCACCATCTTGTAGGTCGGCAGGATTCCAAGCTTGACCTGGATATAGCGGAGCTGGTTTTCCAACGCGCCCGTCAAGTGCGAGATTACTTTATCCGGGAATCGCATCGACTTTGCCCGTTTGAGAAGCTCAACGGCGTCCGGCTGACTCGCGATCTGGCCAGATGTGAGCGCTTTGATCTGAGCCGCGTGTTCTCGCAGCTCGTTCTCCATCCTCACCACGTTTGCGATCTTCGAAATAAACCACGGATCGACGCCGGAGAGCTCCGCGACCCTCTCGACTCGCCAGCCGCGCCGAAGTGCCTCAGCAATCAGGAACAATCGCTCGTCGGTTGCCCTGACCAGGCCCTGCTTGATATCCTGCTCAGTGAGGTCATCGGCGTTCTTGAGCCGCAGCCAATGCAAGCCGATCTCAAGAGACCGCACCGCTTTCATGATAGCCCCCTCAAAGGTGCGATCGATCGACATCACCTCACCGGTAGCCTTCATCTGCGTGCCGACGGTGCGGTCGGCGGTGTAGAACTTGTCGAACGGCCACCGCGGGATCTTGGCGACTATGTAGTCGATCGTCGGCTCAAAGGCGGCTCTGGTCTTGCCGGTAACTGCGTTGGGGATCTCGTCAAGATGCAGCCCCACAGCAATCTTGGCGGCGACCCGCGCGATTGGATATCCCGTGGCCTTGCTTGCCAGCGCCGAAGACCGGCTCACGCGAGGGTTTACCTCGATCACGTAGTACTCGAAGCTCTTCGGGTTCAGTGCGAGCTGGACGTTGCACCCGCCCTCTATCTTCAGCGCCCTGATGATCTTCAACAACGCCGACCGGAGCATCTGATACTCCTTGTCGGTAAGGGTCTGGATGGGCGCGACTACAATCGAGTCACCGGTGTGCACGCCCATTGGATCCAGGTTTTCCATGGAACAGATCGTGATGCACGTGTCGTTGGAGTCGCGCATCACCTCGTACTCGATCTCTTTCCAGCCCAGCAGGCTGCGTTCGACCAGCACCTGACTCTTGAGCGAGAGCTTTAGCCCGCGCGAGCCGATCTCCATCAGCTCGTCAGCATTATGCGCGATTCCGCCGCCGGTTCCGCCGAGCGTATAGGCCGGCCGAACGATCAGGGGCCAGGAAGGTCCCGAGTCGATGATCCGCTCTAGCTCCTCGCACGTCTGGACGATCCAGCTCTCGGGCACCGGCTCACCGATCTCGTTCATCAGTGACCGAAAAAGCTCACGGTCTTCTGCACGCATGATCGACTGGAGCGGCGTGCCGAGAAGCTCGACGCCATACTTTTCGAGGATGCCTGCGTTCGCGAGTTGGACGGCCAGGTTGAGGCCGGTCTGCCCGCCCAGCGTCGGCAGCAGGCCCTGAGGCCTCTCGCGCTCGATTATGCGCTCGGCGAACTCGACGTTGATCGGCTCAATGTAGACCCTATCGGCGACCTCCACATCGGTCATGATTGTCGCGGGATTGG
>JBMFPI010000102.1:0-10226 GCA_049969195.1 Armatimonadota bacterium | reverse complement strand
CCCTCTCGGCAGGACTCAGGCCCCCGTTTGGCACGCGGAACCGCACTGCAGCGCGGCCGTTAATCACAAGCGTCCCGCCGGTCGACGAGACCTTCGGTCTAAAGGCGGCCGGGGCGGGTGACGAAATTACAAGGGCGAGGATGACCGCGGACGCAGCGTGCTGCGTGCGCTTCAACAGCATAACGCACCCCCTATGCACAAGGTGGGAAAAGGTAGCAAAGCCTTTTCCCACCTCATCGTCGTTCGAAGCTGTCGGTTTCAGCGATATATTCTACCCGCGTGTGCCGCTCGGCGTCAACATTTCCACGAACGCCTGCGCGCGGGTGAGCAATTGCTGCGCGTCGCCTACTGAGAAATCGGACTCCAGCGCAAGCGACGGGATTCCCGCCTGCTGGAGAGCCTTTTCGACCTTGATCGCCTCGGCTGCGTAGGTCTGGCAAAAAGTGAGCGAGTAGTGAATAACCCCGTGCGCCGCGAGTTCGCGAGCCATCCGCACGATATCGTCGACGCGCTCCTCGTTCGGCGTGAAACAGGCGCAGTGAGTATCCATCAATCGCTTGGAGGCCGCTCTCAACAAACCTTCGAGCGAGCCGTCGTGCTCCGGTGTAGTAGTCGAATAGTAGCGGCTGCCGACACAGGATTCCTCCCCGACGATAACCGCACCGGCCTGCTCGACGGTGCTGTGAATCTTCCAGTCCGGCAGCGGCAGCGGCGTGCCCGCGTAAAGGATCCGCGGCGTGCCTTTGGGATAGACGCCCTCGCCGCGGCGGACCCGCTCCTCGAGCTCGTCAGCAAGCTCGTTGACCTTGCTGGTGAAGCGGTCGATGTCGTCGTAGAAAGAGATCTGGGACACAAGAAGCGCTCCAGCCCGGAGATCGGAACAGGATCGGCTGCGCGCGTCGCGTGAAGCCTTCTCAATGCGGCCTTCTTGGCTTCGACCTTGTCGATCGCCGCGGCCAGAGCCGCCGCGTCTACCCTTCGTCCCGACACCTCTTCCATCTTCCGAACGAACTCTTTGACCTCGGAAACAAACAGCTCCAGGTCTGCCGCAGTCTTTTTTTGGGGCACCTCCATTACATAGGTTGGGTGGTATTCGGCAAGGACCTCATACATTTTCTTCTTGCCGTCACATGTGGTCTCTCCGACCACGAAGTCCGACGCCTGGACATATGGACAGGTGCGGTTGAGCTTGAACCCCAGCGAGGCGCGGATGAGCGGACACGTGTTAGTCGGCACCAGACCGACGCTGTCCGGAACGGCAAACTCCGCCCCCGCGCATAGACCCACCGGTATGCCGCCGGCCGCAAGCACGACCTCCTCCGGCACGAACACGCAGAACGTGCCCACAACGGTCCCGCCGTTCGCCTTGTGGTCCGTGAGCTCCTTGATGCGGAGGCCGTGTGCCTCGCTGACGACAAAATCGAAGTACTCCATCCCTTTCGGGCGGTTCTTCTGTGAAAGGAACAATTGAGTGTAGCCCTGTGAGAGCAGCTCAAGAAGCTGGTCGTGGCGAGCCAGGTCCAGACCCAGCTCCGACCACATGGTCCTGTAGTCCGACATCTGATTATCCTCCTTTGGCTGATCGTGTTCGCGGCAGCGAGCGTTCGCCGCCCGAATGGTCAGCCGTCAGAGGATGTACGCGGGCGGGGATACGGTCGCGGCCGCATCTGGTGTGAGCGGTCTTCGCGGCGCAGGACCTGCGCCACGACGCTCGCTCAGGTCTTGCGGTAAGCCAAAGCCATATCCTCGCCTCCTTCCGTCGATTGAGGTGCGTATATCTTACACCGGCCCCCGATCGGGGATCAAGGATGATAGGCATGAGGTCGTTGCGATAGAACGCAAATCCGGCGATTTCGGCAATTCGACGCTCGTTAAGTAAACGCGAGCATCGCCAAAATGCGCCTGTCGCAACAGCCTACGAACGCCTGCTCACGGAGGAACGTGCCTCACAGCGAGGTAAGAAGACCTTGCAGAAGCACGCGGAAAGGACGGTGCAGCGTGGTGGAAAACGTCGGCGACACGTTCCAGCAGATGACCAAGTATCACCCGGGAAGGCCCTTCGGCCCCAGTCCGGACTGGGCCTCAAGGCCCGAGGCGCACAAGGAGTATCCTCATTCGGCGCTCGTGCGGCTGCCGGCGCCGGAAAGAGGCCGAGGACTGCTTCTGGACGAAGCTCTGCGCGCCAGAAAAAGCATTCGCGATTACTCGTCCTCACCCATCACGCTCGATCAGCTCTCGTACCTAGCGTGGGCCGCGGACGGCATACAACGCGAGGAACACGGGTGTCAGTTCCGAACCGCCCCGTCCGCGGGCGCGCTGTATCCTGTCGAAACCTATCTAGTGGTAAACCAAGTCGATGGACTGAACCCCGGGGTCTACCACTACAACGTTCGTGATCACGCACTGGAGACGATCAGACGGGGCGATTTCACCAATCAGATCGTGCGGGCCGCACTGGGCCAGCAGATGTGCGGAGACGCGGCAGTTGTCTTTGTGTGGGGTGCCGTCTTCCAGCGGTGCAGGTGGAAATATGGCCAGCGCGCGTACCGATACGTTTACCTGGACGCGGGACACATCGCGCAGAATCTCGCGCTTGCCGCAGTGAGTCTGGGGCTTGGGTCGTGCCAGGTCGGTGCGCTCTTTGATGACGAGGTCAACCGCATCATCGAGGTAGACGGGGTCGAGGAGAGCGTGCTTTACATGAGCTGTGTCGGGGTGCCTGCCGCCCCATAAGCGCAATCGCGAGCGCTGAGCCGACGGCGACGGCAAGCTGCGGCCAACGGCGCTGGGAGGCGCGGCCGTGGTACTTGCCATTATCCAGGTGGGTAGGGAAGACCTTGTGCTCCGGGTCGATGAGGCCGGCTACGTGCGCCGCGTGTTCGATGTCGGGTACAATCGCCCCAAGCCCGCCCCAGAACTCAGGCGAGTTCGTCCCCTTCCACGCCGCGATCCCGGCGAGCGCCGCGGCCAACAGAGGGACCTCGATTTCGGCCCGGTAGTCTCGATGGGGCAGCGCGTCGGAAACGGCGTGAGAGATCAGCCCGGCAATGAACGCGCTGTTCCTGTCGCGCAGGATCGCGCCCAGCGCTGCCCCGACGCCGACGTGAACCGCCCCTATCATCTGTTTTTCTATCCGCGCACGCCGCAGAGCTGTTTGTAGATCGAGGTCACCCTGCGGACATAATTCTGAGTTTCGCGATAGGGCGGGATGCCGCCGTGTTTCTTGACCGCCCCCGGCCCTGCGTTGTAGGCCGCCAGGGCAAGCGCCAGGTCGCCCCAGGTGAGCTCGTTCCAGCTTCTCCGGCCCGACGTTCTGTCGAGCATACTCCTTATGTAGCGCACCGAGCCGTAGATGTTCTGGATCGGGTCGTAGGCGTTGTCCACCCCCAGGCCCGCCGCGGTCGTCGGCATAAGCTGGCCCAGGCCCATCGCGCCGGACCTGGACGTTGCGTTGACTCTGAAGTTGGACTCCGCCAGAATCACCGCGCATACGAGCCTCGCGTCGACGCCATAGCGATAGCTGAACCCTAGAATGCTTCGTGCGATGGTGTCGGCCTGCGCATCAGTCAGTCTGGGGTTGAAACTCTTGACTGCGTCGCGGTAGGCTCGGACGAGCTGATCAGCGGTCATGGTCTGCTGTCTGGGCTTGCCTGGATTGGATGCGGCTGTCGGTTTGGGATCGGCCGCGGCCGGTTTTGTCAGCGGTTTTGTCTGCGCTTTTGCCTCTTTGGCCGCTGCCGCCCGGGCCCAGGTCTCCTCCAGCCTGCGAAGCTCAGCGTCGTACGCGCAGCAGATCAACTCCAGGTCGGTCAGCGCGTGAACGCACTTATCGCCAAGCCTCACAAGACATGCGAGCTCCGGCCCAGGGTTCTCGACGGGCAGGCTGTCGGTATCTATGAGATAGGAGCCGTCCTGGGCTGTGGAGATGATGATGGTCCATCGTGACCCAGTTCTGGAATGGCCGGAGACCCGGCCCCGGATCTCGACTGTCTTGCCTATGTAGCTCTCAGGGGATCGTTTGGCGGCCGTGAGCGAGGCCGCGGCCAACTTCTTGCGTTGCAGGGCGTACTCCCTGGCGCCGATCGGCTGCGAGGCGGCCGCGCCGACCGCGAGGATGACAGTAAGCACAACCGTAACAGGATGCCTGAGTCTCAACAACTTCTCCCGGGAAGTCAGCCCGCGTTATTCCTGACAGGTTTGGGCAGCCCTCATACTGCGAACGCTCTGCCGAATCCGGGCTGTTGCTACGGGCGCGTTTTCGGCGATTCAATGCTCCTTAACTAAGCGGGAGAATCGCCGAAACGCCGGGCTTGCGTTCTAAGCAACGACCTCTGTCCAATGAGAGCTCGGATACCGCGTGCACAACTGAATTATACCACAGCTCCGGCTCGCAGCCTTCGCGATTCGGGCTGTTGCGCTGCGGGAATTGATGCGAGTGCACCCTCGCCACGAGACTGGACGCAGCAATTCCCGCAGCTGGCAAACTTTGGGCCGGGCTAGCATACCCCGGCCCATCGCAGGTTGTTTCGACAGGGGTTTTCGGCGAATGCCCCCTTAGTTGGAAAGCGTCGAATCGGCGAAAAGTTCGGCTTTGCTTTCTGTCAAAACAACTTCCCGGCTTACCCGTTGGGGAGCATCACGGCCTTGACGATTGGCTTGCTGCCGTCGATGATCCCAGCGAATATGCTCATCGCGTCGTCGAAGCCGAACGTGTGCGTCACGAGCGCGCCTGCATCGATCACTCCCTCCTGGAGCAGCCTTAACGACACGGGGAAGTTGATTGCCGGCTCCGCGAACGCAGGCCTGAGTGTGATCTTTCGGAATATCAGGTCGTTGATATCGACGCTGATCACGTTTTTCCCGCCGAAATGCAAACCGAAGAAAGTGATGATCCCGCCGAAACGAATGATCTTCAGCGCATCGTAGATGCTGTCCGGCGGCGAGCTTACGATGACCCGGTCCACACCCTTGGGAAACCGGCGCATTATTTCGTCCTCCACGCTCTGGCGACCGACCTGGATCTGCAGGTCACAACCGAACTTTTCGGCGGCCGCGAACCGAGCTTTTTCGCGTTCGTTCTCGGCCGCCAGTCCCGTGATCGCGACGAATCCGGCCCCCCGGTATTTGGCCAGCCGCGCCGCCATCAGCCCCAGAGGCCCATTACCGAGAACTGCCACGCTCCCGCCGACGGGAATCTCGGCAAGCAGTACGGCCGTCAGGGACACCGCAAGCGGCTCGGTAAGGCAGGCCGTCACGTAGTCCAGCCCGTCGAACCGATCGAGTGAATTGAACCGCACCGACATGTACTGTCCCATCCCCGGCTGTCCCGCCATATCGTAAATATTCCGGCAGAACTCGGGGTGGCCGCTCTTGCAGTCCGTGCAGATGCCGCACATTGTGCAGTCTTCGACGATCACCCTGTCGCCCGGCCTGACATTCGGTACGTTCTTTCCGACCTCAACCACTTCCGCCGCGATCTCGTGGCCCAGTGGCATCGGATCATCGCTCCAGTCGCGGACGAAGTTCACGTCGGTCCCACAGACCCCACACGCGTGAACTTTGACTATGACGTAGTCCTCATCGGGCCCTGCAATGTCGATTGTGCGCTGGGTGATCTCAAGAAACTTTCTGCCGTAGAGCCCTGTGCTATCCATCTGCTATCCCACCCCGTAGAGCGCCCCGTCAAAGCCGGGGTAGATCGGGTCTTCCGCGTGCGCCATCACGGTGTCGAGATCCGCGAAAACCTTGTGGAACGCCGCGAGGTACTTCTCCATTTGCTCTCGACCGTTCGGCGGATGAATGCCGTGGATGACCGTGTACGTATCGCAAAGCATTTGGGTAACGGGGAACTGGTTCGGGTCGTAGTTGTAGGTGATCCCTTTCGACTCGTTTATCGTCCAGGGGAATCCCGTACCTCCGTAGCCCAGCTTCGACTGGAAAATATCCTGTGCCGGCACAGGCATTGTCTGCCACTGGCCGATGAGCATGCCCTCTTTGTAGAGCGCCTTCTCGAGTGCAATCCGAAACCGGCGCGGCTCGCAATCAACTCCCGCAGCCTGCGGGTCGAACCGGACGTTGTACATGAAGTACACGTGCTTGCAGTCCGGCGGACAATACGGCGGGATCACTCCTGGGATCTTGCCAAGCTCCTGCGTCAGGTAATCGGCGTTCGCGATGCGAAGGGCGTTGAGCTCATCCAGGTGCTTAAGCTGCCCCCGCGCTAGCGCCGCCGGAAGCTCCTGATTACGATACATGTATCCCAGAATGGAGGCGTTGTACTTTCGGCGGTGGGTTTCCTCGTCGATCTCGTCGCCGAAACAGCGGATAAGCATGCCCTTGTTGAGCAGGTCCTCGTCGTCGGTGATGAACAGCCCTCCCTCGCCACCGCACAGGTTCTTGAGGTTATTCAGACTGAACGCGCCGACGTCGCCCATCGTGCCGACCATCCGCCCTTTGTACATGGCTCCGTGCGCCTGGCAAGCGTCTTCGACCACAAATAGCCCGTGCTTCTTTGCTATTTCCAGAATTGGGTCCATGTCCGCAGGGCAGCCCTGGATGTGCACGGGGATTACGGCCTTCGTGCGCTCCGTGATCGCGGCTTCCAGCTTGCAGGGGTCCATGCAGTACGTTTTCGGGTCGATATCTACAAAGACCGGAATCGCGTTCTGATGCAGCGCACAGGATGCCGACGCCAGGAACGTGAATGCTGAAGTAATCACCTCATCTCCCGGGCCGACCCCTCCTGCCGCCAGTGCCATGTGCAGGGCCGCCGTCCCGCTGCAGGTCGTTAGGCAGTACCTAGACCCGGTATATGCCGCCCATTCCCTTTCCAGGGCGGTAACCTGGGGAGCGGTTCCGCCGGCAACGATCCCGCTATCCAGGACCTCGTTAACCAGCCGCCGGTCATCATCCGTGATAACCGGCCAGTTCTTGATGTCGCTTCGCTGCAGGATGGGTGTGCCGCCGTCAATCGCCAGCTTCTCAGCCAATCCGTTCACCTCTCAAATTGTGTAAGTATGATGTTGTTATGATAGAACGCAAACTCGGCATTTTCGGCGATTCGACGCCCGTCAACCGGATGGGAGAATCATCGAAAACTCGCCCGGCGCAACGTATCAGCTCAGTCTTGCGGGACTGTTATTCTGAGCAGAAGCAAGAATCTCGGCTTCACGCGGAGAACCTTCGATGCACCTAGAATGACATTCCTGGAAACCTGAACAGTCTCGTCGCTGCAGCCGGAACTATGCTTGTCACTTGACATCTGTCTACGTGTATTCTTGCCTGCGCTCGGAGTTTCCTTGAAGTCAGGCCGCTGCCTTGACGCTCCTGAGAAGCTCCAGGCTCTGTTCAACAATCAACTCGTCCGAATCGTCGGCCACTTGCCTTGTGTCCACCTCGTAGCCGCCCTGCGAGATCGCCTCCTGGGTCGGAACGTACCCGATACAACCGTTTGCAAGGCCGAGAATCCAGGTGTGCGCAAACGATGAGCCCGCTTTGATTCTTCGCCCGATTTCCGTGAACAGCTCGCCGGGAAAGCTGATCAGCGCCATATCGCCTACAGCCACGCAGATCTGCTCGACTTCTACGGGCAGGCCGACCGCGGCCAGCTTGCTGTAGATAAAGGCCTTACAGTCGTCGCCGATGCCGTCCGCTCGGGCTTGGATCTTTCCGCCGGTCCGCGCGAGCACTCGCTTGGCCCAGTCCACCTCACTTTCGTCGAGCACGCGCGGCTTGAGTGAGTATCGCACACCCGATCCGGAAACCCGCAAGCCGTCCGAGCACACGATCCGGCGGGCAGTTTCGATGACGGCGTCCGCAAGAGCACCCCCTGCGCGCGCCACCCCATCCCAATCGCGGTCTTTGAGCCCGTCGATGTCCACCGAACCCTCGGCGCCGTTCACGAACATCGCTATCCCGCCCAGCTCACCTTCCACCCTGCTGCATGCGAAACCCGGGTAGTCGGCGCTGAGCAAGTAGTTGTCGCCGGACATGACGTTCGGATGGCCTGCGTGGTTGAACAGCACCGCGACGACACGTTGCGGGTCGTCCCGCTCGACAACGAGCAGGACACCGACCTCGGGATCGGGCTGTCCCAACACCCTGACGATCCGGTCCCTGGGCCAGGACTCCCAGTTCATAACCACGTGGCCGTCGTCGGCAAGCAATCGCCTGTAGTGGCTGATCGTGCGCTCCTCACCCGACCCACAACCGGCCAGGGCGGGCCGGGCATTCCGAACGGCATCTTTGATCACGACCACCAGTTTGCGGCGCAGCTCGGCGACGTATCTTTCGTCCACCGAGTTGAAGAAGCCGTGGGTGGCCGAGCCGGAATGGGTGTGTGTGGCCGCGACGATCACGTGGTCTGCGTCAAGACCCGCACCACCCGACACCTCCGCCCGCACGGCTTTCACATCGCGCGCCCGCAGGGCACAAACGTCAGCCGACACTATGACAAACCCGTCAGCGACCTCTCCGGAACTCAGATACAGCGCCCGCGCGAAAAGTGGATCGTGCACGCCCTCGGACTTGTGCTCGCGGATCATGCCGTCCATCCAGACCCGCCTCGACGGCGTTATATCTACCTTAGCTGCGCCCGCAATCATTTCCTGTAAGCCACCTTTCCATTAACTACAGTGCAGACCAGCTCCAAAGCCTCGTCGAGCACGATTACATCCCCGTCCTTGCCTTCCGCAATCTCTCCTTTGTTGAGACCCATAAGCCGCGCAGGCGTCCGCGAACACACACGACTTGCGGTCGCGATTTCCTTCCCAAACAGACGTACCACATTCCGGAACGCATCGATTGGGCTCAGCGCGCTCCCGCACAGCTCCATCCCGCGGTCTACCAGGCGAACGCCGTCGTTTGGTCCGTTCACCTGGGCAAGTCCCCAACCCATCGGCAGTTCGTAGCGCCCGGGAGGCAGTGTAGCACCCAGATTCGAATCGGTTACGAAGACGAGTCGATCGGCCGTCTTGCAACGAAACGCTTTTTCGACAAGCAGCGGGTGCACGTGCGTGCCGTCCCCGATTATCTCGCAAGTCAGCCGATCCTCGACGAGCAGGTAATCCACAAGGCCGGCCGGATAAGCGCCGGGCTCGGTCTCGGTCGGAAGGCGAAACGTGTCGAAGAGATGGGTTACAAGCTTCGTCCCTGCTTCCACTGCAGCCGCGGCCGGCTCGATCCCGGCGGAAGTGTGAGCCATACTGACTACAATCCCCAGCTTTGGGTCGGCAACCCTGGCGATTTCTCCCAGCGCCCCGTCCAGCTCGGGCGAAATATCCCATATCTTTATATGCCCACCGCCGGCCTCGAGAAGCATATCGGTTAGCGCTTCGCTGATCGGAGCAGTGTCTCGAGCCAATCCGCCGCTTGCGTCCGCCAGATACGGCGACTCGAGACGGAACCCGGCCACCTGTGGGGTAAGCCTGAGTTCGTCCGTTTCCCGTCGATGGCGCTCCAACTGGGACCTGATCTCCTCCGGCGGCGCGAAAAATGTTGGATAGAACGTAGTCGCGCCGCGCGAAGCTTCGATCCGGGCCAATTCGTCCAGTCTGCTCAGGCTGACGCTCTCGCGACCGATCCCGTGCACGTGCAGGTCGATCAGCCCCGGCACAACATAACAGCCCGAGGCGTCGATCTCCAGGCTGCCCCTGAGGCCCGCTCCGACGCTCGTGACGATACCCGACTCAATCAAGACATCGCACTGCCGGATGTGCCCGTCGGCGAGCAACACATTGCCATTCCTGATTGCGAGGCTGTACGTAGAAAGAGACATAACCGTTCTGAGAGGCCGGTTTCGGAGTCGGCAGTCGGGTTCCTCTAACTGAGGAAGATGCGGGTGTTATCTGGCCGGGTCCCAAACACGCGCTGTCTGTGCAGCGCGGAGCTGCTTATAGGAGCAGTATCTGGAATGCGTGTCCACGTAGACGACGGTCGAGCCGTCGTAGTGGACGTCGGAGGGAACGTCAAAGCCCGCACCCCAGTTGAAATCACCGTCGTTGATGGTTTCCCGACTCTCGTGTATAAGCAGCAGGACTTCTTTCTGGCGACGAATCGTGTCGAGGGAGATGACCTGTCTGGTCGTGGCGTTGATGAACAGATAGTTCATGCTGTAGCTGAGGGCGTAGTCCTTGGGCTGGCCGGAGATCTGCTTTGCGGTGCGCTTTATGTCGGTCGGGCAAAGGTATACATCATTGTTGCGCACATATGGCCAGATCTGTCCTTCC
>JBMFPI010000101.1:0-10234 GCA_049969195.1 Armatimonadota bacterium | reverse complement strand
CACGACCTTGACGGTGCGTGTGACAGTCCGGCCTGATTGCGTGACGGTGCCCATGGAGGTAACGACTACCTTGCCGGCTGTTATCCCCGATCCGTCGCGCGCGCATACCCGGACGGTCTCGCCGGATGCAAGCGAGAACGTGTAGAAGCTATCATTGGTATGGTCATCCGGGTTGGAGGATGGGTGAGTTGTACGCCACGTTCCGGGGGCCTCGCCGTTCGGCCCTCCATCCATCAGGAATGAGATCGCTCTGTCGATTCCGGCCTCGGCGCAGGCAAGGGCGCGGGCGCGCACTACGTCTCTCTGTGCTAGGGTGAGCGAGTTCTAGGCAAGCGAGACCAGTGACACCCCGAAAGCAGCGACCAGCGCCATCACGAAGAACGCCAGTATCATGCCGCTGCCGCCGCTGGGCCTTTGAAAGACGAGTCTGTCAGGATGCATTGGCTTATCCGGTTCGGACGCTCCGCGCACCCCGCACCGCACTCGATCCGGCTGCGTGTCTTCCAGGTGATACCGAGATTGCTGCGACTGTGCGCTTTCGGCGATTTTCCCGCTTAGTTGAGGAGGGTCGATTCGCCGAAAACGCTTGATTCGCGTTCTATCGCAATAACCCCATGTACCTTGTTCCGTGCATCGAGCATCAACAGCGATGATGCGCTTGCGTTCAAATGATTATGGTTATTGCGACATCGATCTTCAGCGAGCATCAGCGGCGTAGAATGGATAGAGCCGCCAATTGCGTCCGTGGGCAGTAGCCCGGTGCGAGAATGCTGGGAAGCCGGGAGGTCCAAGACGGACTACGGCCAGAAATCGTAGGTAGGTATGCCGAGGATCAGGCCGTAGAGGGTCCAGGAGCACCCGATTGCGAACTCTCCTAGCATCAGCCCGAAGAAGAGCATCACGGCCTTTCGATACCCGGACAATCCTAAAGTCTTGAGAATAATGGCCTTGCACAAACCTCCGATGGTTATCGGCAGCCACAGGTTGTGGAGTCCCCAACTGGTCGAAACGGCGTAAGCCAGCGGATGCAGGGGGAACCCGACAAAATTGCGCCGCAGGACGCCGAGGAGCATTGCGAATGCGAACCCGAACACTGTCGCGACGCGTTCGCCGGCTTCGGGCAGAACGGGTGTAGCAAGCCAGCTCGCCAGTCGGTTGAATGCCTCCTGGCCGAAGCCCACACTCCAATGGTTGAAGTTGGCGGTTGCGGCGCCGTATCGGTAGAACCCGCTAAGGTAGACAACGAAGCATACCGGGACAGACGCTAACCCCGCCACCAAGACCGCGCGGAACATCGTGCGCTGCGCCCCGCCGCCACTGCCAGCCATTCGCATCGCCTCGAGCTGGTGGGGCATCGGGTTGCTTCGGAATGCCCGTGTCAGCCACCAGTAAAGTGTGAAAACACCGAGTGTCGGGCGGTCCAGAGGGACTGTTCCGACGAGCCTGGTGATTGTCTGGTCCGGGCCGGTGTCGTTCATATCGTGAACCGGGAATCCGAACTCCGCCCGGATGCGCGTGATCATTATCACCAGCGCAAGGTAGATTAGGAAGAACACGATTGCCACCGTCAGGCTCATCCCCGCCCACTTTGAAAAAAGCAGCAGAACGAGGGATGAGACTACGAACCCGATGACCGCGCTTCGATACCTCATTGGTTCGTTTTCGTCGCCCGAGCTCTTGTTTTGCGGACCGCAAGCCGCATTCTTGCCAAAAGCGGTTTGCCAGACGCTCTTAAGATAGCCCTTCAGGCCCCAGAGAGCTGTGAAAAAGATCGCTAGATAAGCGCCGAATGACTGGGACGTAAAGTAAGGAAACCCGCTCTCGGGTGGGATGCCCATTGTGTAGACCGCAGCGGCCTCCAGTTTCGCCAGAATGAAGAAGACACACAGTGAAAAGCTCAGGTCCAGCGGCATCAGAAAACCGAGGGTGATTGCAAAGAAATAGAACGCTACTCTTATGGTGCCCATCGCAGCCAGCGGGCCGGAGGTTGCCAGCTCGTAGTTGACCCGCTTGATCGGGATGTAAGGCACATTGGGGTAGAGGTAGTGAAGACCGTTAATGAACGTGATCGTGCCCGCTAGGGTGAACCCGATCCACATCAGCCGGCTGCTAAAAAAAGAGGGCGCGTCCTGGGCCATTGCAATCGGCAGAGCGACGATTGGGAAGCTCAGCCTCTCGCGATCCACCCAGGCCTTGCGTAGAATCGTGTTGACGCACATCATCATGAAAATGAGTGCGTAAATAAACACGGTCCAGGCGGCAATCGGCTTCAGCCAAACCAGATAGTGCTCCGGTACGAAGAATGTCGAGTTGCCCTCATAAAAGGCCGTCATCGCGGCCCTGTCGGTGACTATGAGCCATTGGGGCAGCGCCCCCGAGAAGAGCTGGTTCCAGTTGTTGGAAGAGTCCGCGAAATACGTCGGGTAGCCCATCAGGGTAACAAGACTGCCCTGAAGGTCCGAGGATATGAGCGCGGATGTGACCGATACCATTGCGTATACGGTCAGCAGTTCAAGGCCGTTGAACGACGCGGCGGGCCAGTGCTTTCTAAGGGCTAGGTTCACAAGGCACAGCACGAGCAGTATGTAGACGGCGTTGTAGAAGGGCGCCGCCCACGTAGCAAAGGTGTACCGTTGATGCGCCCCGCCCATCTCCCCGCCGAATATCCACATCCCGGTCAGCGGGATCAGGACGAGGCCGAGGATGACGGCTCGAATGCGAATTCTACGGGGTTCGTGTTCGAACACCGATGCAGTCTTCCTTCCCCAAAAAGCCAGCCGCGGCGTCCCGGGGACACTGCACGCAGGTTATTCAGGACCATAGGGTGTCTGTCTGTATGAGTTCAGTCTTGTGGGCGTGAATGCCCGGGACCCCCGTCATCCTGAACTTGATACAGGATGCATTCCTGCGGCGCCTGGATGCTGGAACAAGTTTAGCATAACGTGATTCCCGCGGAACCCAAGTATCTAGGCTGTCTCTCGGGCATTGTTTGCGCCGCTCAAGTCAAGATTCCCGAAATGCCCGGCCATGACCTCTCCCACGCTGCTTGCCCGGGCTGTCCGTGCCGCTATTCTAAGGGCAGTTGCGACACACGCGATGTGTGCGATTCTTGCGCCTAGTTGAGGAGCGTCAAGTCGCTGGAAACGCCGGGTTTGCGTTGCATCGCACCGACCCAGTTATTCTCCTATCGGAGGGTTCTTGCGTGCTGCGCGCACGATATTCATTGCTGCGTGCCTGAACTCGCCCGAGACCGCGTGCATGACCCTGCGCGCGGCCTGCCGACGCGATGCGCTCGCCATCGGGCATGTGCTTTCAACCAGCGGAAACTCGCCTGCCTTTGCAAGTGCCGTGAGCTCGTGCTCCCGGAGGTATGCAAGCGGCCTAATGACAGTGAAGAGCCCGCCGAAGTAGCTGCGTGAGAATGCCATAGTCTCCAGTCGGCCGAAGAGAAGCAGGTTCATAAGGGCCGTGTACGCGAAGTCTTCCAGGTTGTGACCGAGCGCGACCTTGTTGCACCCGAGCTCGCGTGCGACCTCGAAAAGCGTTCGGCGGCGGTTGCGGCTGCACCGCTCGCAGTTCATCGGCAGGGGTTCGTTTTCGGGGATGATGATGTCTCGGACGTGCAGGTCGATGCCCTCGCCGCGGATCCAGTCCACGAGACCCCGAGGCACGTCGGTTACCGCACCTCGCGCATCTCCGCGGACGTGAGCGGCCATGAGATCGTATTTCGCGGGCGAATGAACCAGCCCGTAGCTCAGAAGCCGCACCAGGCCCAGGCTGTCTTTGCCGCCTGACACGGCCAGGAGTATCCTGTCGCCCTGGCCGATCATCCCGAACTCACGGATTGCGCGATCGACCTTCTTGCTGAGATAGAACTCGCATCGTTCCGCTTCGGTTCTCCACTTCCTTGCCATCGCTCTTGTACGAAGTTGTTGCGATAGAATCGAAACGCGGCGTTCTTGCCGATTCGACGCTCATCAACCAAGTCGCCGGAAATACGCCTGTCGCAACAGGCTGTTGTAGGTTCGATGCCCGCCGCGCGCGTGACGACCGCACCCCACAGCTCTGCGCACGCAGGTCTTTGCGATGAGACGCGCATATCCCAACAGTCCAACGGGATGCCAGCCGGGTTCATCCCGGTTGCGTGAGCCCTCGGATTCTGTTTCGGCAGCCCGGCGCAGCAATGTCAAGCCGGCCGGCGCGGACGCGTTTGCAGTCCAAGCTCACGTAGACGCCTCCGCATCGCCCAGGCGGACACCCCGAACCTGCAGGCCATAATCGAGACACGTTTACCTTCGTTAGCGGCGAGTTCGTCGTAATATCGTCTCACCAAATCCTCCGGCATCAAGAGCAGAGCTGCGAACCTGTCGCAGGCCCGCTCCAGCGGCGTTGGCCGGGTCTTTGAGGTATCAAGAAAAAACAGGCGTTGGCCGCGGCAGATCCTACGAGTCAGCAGATGGTGGCCGATCTCGTGTGCCAAAGTGAAACGCCTTCGTTCCGGCGGTTTCAGGTAGCTTGAGTTGACCGCAATCACGGGCGGGGCGCCCGGCAGACGGAGATAGACCCCATCTACTTCCGGACAGAACTCCCTCTCCTCGACCAGAATTCTGAGCCTGGATGCCACCTTGAGAAGGTCGGCGGGTGGTTCCAGGCGGAGTGTCTGCCAGGCTCTGTAAGCAAAAAGCTCCGCTTCGTCCTCAAAGTGGAGCCGACTCAACTATCGACGCCTTTCTTGACGGCATAACGCTCCTCGATCTCGCGCACAAAATCGAGGATCTGCTTCTTGCCTTCGGGCGGGATATCTTTCTTCCCGCGCAGTGCGAACTCCACTGCCTGCACTGCGTTCAGGTTTTCGGATTTCGTCGAGTATCCCGCGGCCGCCCGGAGCTCGTTTTCATCCAGGTCGTCAAACTCCGCCGAGATGCGCGCAATGATCTCTTCGGAGGGCACGCGTCCGTCGGACATGTCCTTCCAATAGGCGGCGCTCACGCCCGTGCGCAAAGAGGCAGCCCGATATGTGAAGCCGTTGCGCTGCAGGAAATCCTTGATAAGCTGACCAAAATCCGCCGATACCCTGCTCATTATGATCGCCTCCGTTCGCCACTAGTTATCATAACACGCGTAGGCCGGGGTGTCAATCGCAGATGGGAGCCGAGCGTTGCTGCGTCGGGCGCGTCTTGCGATTGCCGGATGGTATCGCGGGGTCGTTTCCGTGGCATACAACGCAACTTTGGGCCGAGCAGCATCCCCCGGCCGCATGTAGAAGAGGGAGCCTATCACCCTCACCCCAACCCTCTTGCGTCAAGGGAGAGGGAGCCCTACGTCCGCCCCGGGCCGAATTGAAATGCCTTGGTCCATCTCAGGACGCATATCATACTCCGGCCGACGTAGACGTGACGTCGGATAAATCGCGCCTGCGAGTACAGCCTGGAATAAAAGCTGTTGTATGCTGCGGGTTCTATGGCAGCAGTTTCACGCTCGTATCAGTTCCGTTTTGCAGGCGCATACGTCTAGGGCCCGGTCATCCTGAAATCGATTCAGGATCCATTCCTTCGGCGCGTGGATGCTGAAACGAGTTCAGCATGACCTGATTTCCACGAAACTGAACTGTCTCTAACGTTCCCCGACTTTGACACTGGCCGCGTGGTTCGGTATAGTTGAGAGGATGCTTGAGGATTACGAGAAGCTGAAATCGTTCATCCGCGAGATGGGAGGCGTGGTGGTCGGCTACTCGGGCGGGGTGGACAGCACGCTCGTTGCGAAGGCCGCCACGGACGCGCTCGGGGATCGTGCCGTTTGCGTGATCGTCGAGTCGTGTATGATGCCCGCGTCCGAAATAGAGGAGGCGGTTGCCCGGGCGGAGGCGCTGGGGTTTAACCTGGTGCGGTTGCGGACCGATGCCCTGGAGGATCCGAATGTTCGAAGCAATCCGGCTGATCGCTGTTACCACTGCAAGAAAGGCGAGTTCGGCAAAATGGTCGAGATAGCGCGCGAGAGGGGCCTTGCGTGTGTGCTGGATGGTGCGAATGCGGACGATGCTTCCGACTACAGGCCGGGAACCAGGGCCGCGGCCGAACTCGGCGTACGCAGTCCATTGAAGGAGCTCGGCTTCGGCAAAGAGCGTGTTCGCGCGATCTCTAGGGAGTTGGGTCTGCCTACGTGGAACAAGCCTTCGCGCGCGTGCCTAGCATCCAGGGTTCCATACGGGACGCCATTGAGCGCCGAACTGCTCAAGCGCATCGAGCAAGCCGAGGCAGTGCTGGCTGAGCTGGGATTCTCCCAGTTTCGAGTCAGGGACCACGGCAGCATCGCGAGGATCGAGGTTGCGCAGGAAGAACTTGCCAGGGCGGTGCGCGAAGAGATAAGGCTTCAGCTTATTGGCAGGTTGAGGGACCTCGGCTACACCTATGTCGCCCTGGATCTTGCCGGCTACCGGACGGGCAGCCTGAACGAGACGCTTGCAGGAGAAAAAGCTGGATCAGGACACCGCGCCTGATTGTTTCGCGATTGGGAGGCTCGGTTGGACACCGAACTGGTGCGTCAGTTGTTGGAAGATGTGCAAGCCGGCCGCGTGAGCGTAGAGGAAGCCATGCGGCGTTTGCGCTCGCTTCCATATGAGGACATTGGGTTCGCGAAGATCGATAGCCACCGCGGCGTACGCACGGGGTTTCCGGAAGTCGTGTTGTGCCAGGGGAAGACTCCCGAGCAGGTATGCGAGATACTCAAGCGGCTGTCGGTGCAGAGCCAGTGTGTGCTGGCGACACGGGCGAGTGCAGAGGTGTTTGAGTGCGTGAAGGCTGAGCTGCCTGACGCTTCGTACTCCGAGACGGCGCGCATTATCACCGTTGGCAAACCCGCGCGGTCGCAAGAAGAGCTTGCCGGTGACGAGAAATACGTGATGGTGCTCTGCGGCGGCACCGCGGACATACCCGTAGCCGAAGAGGCCGCTGTGACCGCTTCCGTGCTGGGCAGCCGGGTCGAGAGGGCTTATGATGTCGGGGTTGCGGGGCTGCACCGCTTGCTCGACCAGAAAGACAGAATACTGGGTGCCAACGTCCTCGTGGCTGTGGCCGGGATGGAGGGCGCCCTCGCGAGCGTGGTTGGCGGACTGGTGTCGAGGCCCGTGATAGCGGTCCCGACTAGCATCGGCTACGGCGCGAACTTCGGCGGGCTGTCAGCCCTGTTGACAATGCTCAACTCCTGCGCTGTCGGCGTTGCTGTCGTCAACATCGACAACGGCTTCGGTGCGGGTTACCTGGCGCACCTGATCAACAAGTAGTGTTATTGAAGGAAAAGTATCGCTACATG
Organism: Armatimonadota bacterium; assembly: GCA_049969195.1. Taxonomy (GTDB): domain Bacteria; phylum Armatimonadota; class UBA5829; order UBA5829; family UBA5829; genus CALJES01. The sequence continues at coordinate 2,926 of JBMFPI010000101.1, read as the reverse complement.
AGGATTGCTTATTTCGACTGCTTTGCGGGGATCAGCGGAGACATGGCGCTTGGCGCGCTGCTGGACGCCGGGGCTAGGCTGGAAGATCTCATCGCCGAGCTGGGGAAACTGAAGATCGAAGGCTGGCGCGTGGAGGCTGCTAAGACCTCGAGGCGCGGGATCAGCGCGACGGACATCACCGTTGACTGCGGGGACGGCCCTCAGCCCGCGCGCCGGTTTGCGGAGATAGCCGGACTGATCACCACGAGCGGCCTGTCGGACGGGGTTAAGAACGGGTCTGTCGGGATATTTCGCCGGCTCGGCGAGGCGGAGGCGAAGGTCCACGGCAAGCACATCGACGAGATACACTTCCACGAGGTCGGCGCGGTGGATGCGATTGTGGATATCGTCGGAGTGTGCGTATGCCTGGAGCTGCTCGGGATCCAGCAGGTCTACGCGAGTCCGATCCCCACGTTCCACGGCTCTGTTGAGGCGGCCCACGGTATGCTCCCTCTGCCCGCCCCGGCCGTGGTCGAGCTTCTAAAGGAGGCCCCGTGGCGTGACCTTGGGGTCGAGGGCGAGATCGTGACGCCGACCGGTGCCGCGATCCTTGCGGAGCTGGCCGCGTCTTTTGGGCCGATGCCGGCAATGAGAATCGAGGCCGTCGGATACGGTGCAGGCAAGAAAGACTTCGGAATCCCCAACGTGCTGCGCGTGATGGTGGGCGAGACCCTGCCCGTCCAGGACGAGACGGTTGATACTCAGTCTTTGCTCTCGGGAGAGGGCGGGGGAGAACTCGAGGAAATTGCCATCCTGGAGACAAATATCGACGACATCAGCCCCCAGGTTTACGACGTCCTGATGGAGCGTCTTCTGGCCGCCGGCGCACTGGATGTGTACCTGACGCCGATTCAGATGAAGAAGAACCGGCCGGCGGTGCTCGTGTCGGTTATGTGCGCACCCGCCGACACGAGCCGGATGAGCGACATTATCTTCGAGGAAACGTCCACCATCGGCGTGCGGATCGATCGCCGGAAGAGAATCTGTCTTCCCAGGGAGCTGGTCACGGTCGCGACGCGGTTCGGCCCGGTCAAGATTAAGGTAGCGCGGAAGGCTGGTAGGCTCCTGAACGCACAGCCCGAGTACGAAGACTGCAGAGAAGCGGCCGCCCTGCACGGCGTCTCGGTCAAACTCGTGCGCGACACCGCCCTCGCCGCGTTCCTGGCAGCCGAGTGTGATTAGTGCCTCGAGGCCTCGGACCCTCAGGGTGGGCCAGCGACCTGTTGGGACGAGGCCTCGAAGCAATGTGTTCCTTTCTTCAGGCTGGTATTCGCCTGCAGCTCCTATTCATCCAGGCCGGTCCGGCGACCGGTCTCTGCGACGGGTTGCAGGTCTCTGCAACCTGACGCTAGTCGTCTTCAGACCAGATGGCGATGTCTGCCTGGAACCGGGGTCTCAGTATCCTGACGGGCTGCTCCAACGGGCCGTAGCCGCACGAGCTCATACCCGTAACGACCGCGTACGAGCCTGCCGGCGGAGGAGTGATGTGGTTGCCCGGGGCAAGACCTTCCAGCGACACCCAGATGCCCACGTGTCCCGAACCGTCTTGCAGCTTCGAGCCGTCGTCAATGTAGAAGCTCCTACCGTCAGGCGAAACCCAGGTTACCCGACCGTAACTCGTCACCAGCAGACCGATGTTGTTCGCTCCGAACCCGTCCGGGTATACGCCCCGGGTGAAGCGGCCTATCGGCCCGCCTCCCAGCCTGCGATTGCTCATCGCCATAGGCCGAAGGATGATGCTCAGGACTCCCGGTTCGATCGATGCGTCAACCAGCACCCGCTCGCCGTCGATTGTAGCTAGACGACCGATCACATCGACCGACTGCCACCTGTCAATCGGCGGTAAGCCCACCGTGATGGGTTCGACCCGGATGCCGCACGACCGATCGGGCTCCTGCACATAAATTGCCCGTTCAAAGTCGGACAGCGTAGCCGTGACGATCTTGCCCGGAACGCGTACCCACGCCCCGTCAGGGTAGTACTTGACGGTCGCGATACGGTTTATGAGCACAGGCTGGCCGGTCGTGTCCGGGCCGTAACTGCCCGTGCGTCGGAAGTCGTGCATAAACGTCGGCCACTCCGCGGTAGACGGGTCATAGTCCCAGGGCAGCGTCCAGTTGTAAATGAGTCGGTCGAAGGCTCCGACGATTATCTGGGCCCCGGGTCTCTGCGGATTCGCAGGATCAGGCGCGGCGATGGTCGGCGCCGCGGACATCCCGCCGCCGGTAACGTAGGGTGCGCCGGGGAACCGGGTCCCATTCGCTTTGAACAGGTGCAGGTGGCCGTCGGGATCGGCGCTCGGCACAACCACGTCGGGGCTGCCGTCTACATCCAGATCGGCAACGCTCGGCGAGTTCATCACACCGGGCTCGGCGTAAGCCGGCCATCCCGCCAACGCGGTCCCATCGTGCTTGAGGGCAGTCGTCAGGCCGTTTCCGAGCCCGGCCAGAACCTCGGGATTGCCGTCGCCGTCCAGATCGGCAAGGGCGCACGCGTTGGCTACAGAGGAGCCCACATATGTCGGCCAATTGCCCTCCTGCACGGAGCCGTCACCATGCCACGCGTAGATGCGGTCGCGCATGTTGCCGACGATGATCTCTTTGCGCCCATCTCCGTCGATATCGCCCACCACGGGTGTCGACCAGATCACAAAATCCACCGTCTGCGGCCAATACGGGGCCAGTTGACCGTTGCCTTTCCAGACATAGACCTCACTCTGCTGATACGCCGTGTCGAGCGTGCCGACGATGACCTCCGGGTAACCGTCCGCGTCGATATCGGCGAGTGCCGTTGTGGTGCGGATCCAGTCCTCCTGATGGGAGATCGTGACGGGCCATCCGGGGACAAGCGAGCCGTCCTCGTTCCACGCGTAGACGTAGGGCGGCGA
>JBMFPI010000100.1:0-10392 GCA_049969195.1 Armatimonadota bacterium | reverse complement strand
CATATTGACCAGGAGGGCAAAGCGGCATAGAATAGACGAGCCACCAGCCAACTTTCCACTACGGCTGGGACAGGCTCACGATTGTTAGAAAGGACAGAGGACGTAATGGTGAGACGACTGTATCTTGTCACATTGCTGATCGCGATTTCCTGTTCTGCCCGGGCCGGCACGACGCTCACTTACGTAGATCTCGTCAAGCGGCTCACCGACCTCGAAGCGCTGGCTGTCCTTCCTCAGCCGGGCGAGACGTGCGCCCAGTGGTCGAGCTATGACCGAGCGAGCACCTACGATGCGGCGAGCGGCAAGTACGTCAACTGGGATGCTAACGGAGACGGCCACGGTATCATCCGCAAAGAAGGCAACCTGCAGGTTTTTGCCGAGATGGAAGGCCCGGGGTGTATATGGCGCATCTGGTCGGCCGCGCCTAAGGACGGCCGGGTGATGATCTACCTGGACGGATCCGATGTGCCGGCCGTCGATCTGCCGTTCGAGTCCTACTTCGATCGGAAGAACCGCCCGTTCACGCAGCCGTCGCTTGTGCACTACACCTCTTCTGGCGCGAACTGCTATGTCCCGATTCCCTACCAGAAATCCTGCAAGATAGTGGCTGAGAACGGATGGGGTTCCTACTACCATTTTACTTACGAGACCTTCCCCAAAGATACAGTGGTGCCCACATTCAGCCGGTCGCTATCGGCCGAGGAGCTGAAAGCCCTCGATGCCGCCGACAAACTTCTGACCGATGGCCTGGGAAGCGACCCGGCCGGGCCGCGGGAGGGTGAAGCAACCATCAGCAAACGGTTCGTAGTTCCCGCCGGGGGATCGGTCACTGCAGCAAGGATCAGAGGCCCAAGGGCGATCACTGCGATCAAAGCGCGGTTCGAGCCCAAATGGGCGGAAAAGGCGTGGGCAAGGCTGCGCGAGGTGGTTCTCAAGATCACGTGGGACGACGAGCCCAGCCCGAGTGTTTGGTGTCCGCTGGGCGACTTCTTCGGCACAGCTCCGGGAATCAACGAATACAAATCGCTCCCTCTGGGGATGACGCAAGACGGAGGGTATTGCTTCTGGTATATGCCATTTGCGAAGAGCGCGGTGGTCGAGCTGGTTAACGACGGCGCCGATCCTGCTCCGATAGAACTGAGCATCACACACGCGCCGGTTAAGGACAACATCACGGATATGGGGCGTTTCCACGCAAAGTGGCACCGCGACGCCTTTCTGCCCTCGGAGCCTGAACGATGGATCGACTGGCCCATGCTCAAGACAACAGGCCGTGGTCGCTACTGCGGGGTTATGCTTCACGTGTGGAACCCCAAAGGCGGATGGTGGGGCGAGGGCGACGAGAAGTTCTTTGTAGACGGCGAGAAGTTCCCGTCGACTTTCGGCACGGGTTCCGAAGACTACTTCGGATATGCGTGGTGCAACCCGCAGCTGTTCCAGAACGCCTACCATAACCAGACATTCAACCAGCGCTCGAATGCGGGTAACGTTTCGGTAAACCGCTGGCATATCGCTGACAACGTACCGTTTCAGACCTCGTTTGAGGCCGACATAGAAAAGTACTACCCCAACGACCGCCCTACGCTCTACGCCGCAGTGGCTTACTGGTATCAAGCGGCGGGCCAGTACGATCCTTACGGGCCTGTTCCGGTCACCGAGCGTGTCGGGTATTATGAGGGTCAGACATTCTCCGTTCCGGGGGCGATCGAGGTCGAGCAGATGAAGGTGCTGGCGTGCTCGGCGGGCAAGATTCAGGTTCAGGAGCTGGCCGGCTTCGATGGGCTCTGGAGTAACCTTGCCCATCTGTGGTGGACTGAAGCCGGTCCAAGCGCCCGGATGGACCTGCAGCTTCGCACGGATAAGCCCGGCAAGTATGAGATCAAGGCCCAGCTCACCAAAGCGCCCGACTACGCCATTGTGCAGCTCTATCTGGACGATGAGAAGCTCGGGGACCCGATCGACCTCTACAGCGACGGCGTAGCACCGACCGGCGAGCTCTCGCTCGGAACTAGGGATCTCAGTCGAGGCCCCCACAAGCTGACTGTCGAGATCATCGGAGCCAATGAAAAGGCGGTGAAAGCCTACATGTTCGGTCTGGACTACGTCAGGCTGAACCCGGTCGCGGATAGTTGAGATAAGCTCGTTCTCGGCAACTCTCCGGCTTAGCTAAGGAACGTCGAGCCGCAGAAAGCGCTGGGTTTAGGTTCTGTGGCAAAGACCTCGTCTAACCGATACGGCTCAGTATGCGTGCAGGCTTTCCGCGAAAAGGTTGATTCCGAAGAACGTCATCAACACGCATGCGAAACCTGCGACCAGGAGCCTGTTGGCCAGTTTTCCCCGCCGGCCGAGGAGCATTCGTACATGCAGATAAGCCGCGTAAACGAGCCACGTGATTAATGACCAGGTCTCTTTCGGATCCCAGCTCCAGTATGAGCCCCAGGCGTTCTGCGCCCAGAGCGACCCGGTTACAATGCCGAGAGTGAACATTGGGAAACCGACCGCGACCATGCTGTAGGCAAACCGGTCCAGCATATCCAGCGAGGGCAGGCGGTTGCGGAAGACGTCGATCCGTTTTGCCTTGAGGAGCTTCTCCTGGGCGACGTAGCCCACCGCCGATATGAACGCTAGAGCAAAGCCCGCATATCCGAGGAGGCTGGTAACGACGTGGATTGTGCTCCAGCGACTCCTCAGCGCCGGCACAAGCGCCTCGCTGGTGCTGCCTGAAATCGTCGAACCGAACACTACTGCGGCGAGGACGACTAGGCTTAGGGCACCGCCGAACACCGCAGAGCGGCGTACGCGCCGCGCGGCCAGGTAGATCGCCATTGTCGCCCACGCCGCGAAGCTGATCGAGTCGTGCAGGTTCGTTAAAGGGGCGCGCCCCTGTTCGATGCCTCGAGCGATGAGCACACCTGTGTGCGCGGCAAGCCCGGCAGCAGCAAGTGCGGTCGCCGGCCCGGCGCGGTCGGAACCGGCTCCCAGAGTCCACAGATATAGCACCGCCGCCGCGCAGTAGAAGGCGAGTGTTGCGCACAGCAATATCCCAGCGTTTTCCATCATTTCTCCTCGCCGTCGCTCTCGACGCTGAGCCCGGCATTCCGTGCGTCGTCTGCGCCGTTTTCCGCCGTTTCTTTCAGACAGATGCCGAATAGCTCGCAGACTTGTTCCAGGGTCACCGGAGGGTCGGGCGATGCCGCGTAGTCTTTGATTCGAATCATCGGATGGTGGCAGATCTTGTTTACGATAGACCGCGTTGCGGTCTCGATGGCGTCGAGTTGCTCGGGGGAAAGATTGCCGAGCCTGGATTTGAGTCTCTGCATTTCGGCTCGGCGGATCTCCTCGAACTTCTCGCGCATCGCGGTGATCACCGGAACAGCATCAAGAGCCCGAAACCGAACCATGAACCGCTGAAGCTCTTGCACGATGATGGCTTCCGCGGCTTCGACTTCGGCTTTGCGGCCGAGCATGTCTCTCTCGACGACGCGTTGCAGGTCGTCGATGTTATAGACAAACACGTTGTCAAGCTCGCCTGCTGAGGCCTCTACATCCCTTGGGACGGCGATGTCTATGATAAACACCGGTCGGCCGCGCCTAGCGGACATCGCGCGCGCCATCATATGGCGGGTGATGATGGGTTCAGTCGAACCGGTTGAGGCGATCACAATGTCCGCTTCGTTCAATGCGGCGGGCATATCTTCGAAAGGCAGGGCTCGCCCTCCGTGGCGCGCGGCGAGCGCCTCGGCATTTTCCCACGTTCGATTGGCCATCACCACGTCGTTGGCTCCAGCGCAGACGAGATGCGTAACCGTCAGCTCGGCCAATTTGCCTGCGCCGATAACCAGAACTTTGCACCGATCCAATCCTTCGAAGATCGACCCGGCGAGCTGCACCGCCACTGATCCCACTGAGAACGCCCCTCGTCCGATGGCCGTCTCCGAACGGACGCGCTTCCCGACCGAAACGGCATGATTGAAGAGACTGTTGAGCACGGGCCCCGCGCAGCGCGCTCGCCCGGCCGCCGCGTGAGCGGCTTTGACCTGGCCAAGTATCTGGGCCTCGCCGATAACCATCGAATCGATGCCTGCGGCCACGCGGAACAGGTGCTCTGCCGCCTTGTGCCCCGCTCGCGAGTAGAGGTGCTTCTCGTAGATCTCGACCGGAACGCCGCAGAACGTGCCGAGCCAGTTGACGATCTGAGCGTCGTCCGCGCGGGTCTGTGTGCATGCGTAGACCTCGGTTCGGTTGCAGGTGGAGAGGATGACGCACTCGGAGACACGGGCAAGTGAACTGAGACTGGCTAGACCTTCTGCCAGTCGTGCTTCGTCGATGCTGAGTTTCTCGCGCACCTCGACCGGAGCCGTCTTGTGATTCAAACCTATGACGACCAGATGCACTTGCGTGCCCTCGCTACGCGTAGCTGTGCAGGCCGGTCAGAAGCAGGCTTACTCCGAAAAGGGTGAAAAGCACCGCCGCGAAGCCGATAACGGCAAGAATAGCCGACCTGCGACCTCGCCAACCCATACTTATGCGAGTGTGCAGGTACGCCGCGTAAATGAACCAGGTAATGAGCGACCAGGTCTCCTTCGGATCCCAACCCCAGAAACGACCCCAGGCGTATTGTGCCCACATCGCGCCCATCACGACCAGGATAGTCTGCATCAGGAAACCAAACGCGATGGTGCGGTAGATGGTCTGATCCAGCTTCTCAAGCCCCGGAAGCCGGCTGTTCCAGAACGACCCGGGCGCGCCCTTAGAACGCTCCTTAAGAATGTAGAGAATAGCGAGCACGAACGCGACAGTGAACGACGCGTAGGCAAGGATAGCACTCGTGATGTGCGGGATTCGCCAGGCACTTCGTAGGGCCGGCATGATGTGTGTCGATTTGCTCGGCAGCCGATAGGTGAGAAAGCAGAAACCGGTGATCAGCGGCACCACAAACGCGCCGTAGACCTGAGTCTTCGCAGCCAGTTCGAGCACAAGATAAGCCACTACCCCCGCCCACGTGAATGAAAGCAGGTATTCGTAGAGGTTTAGAAACGGCGGGTGGCCGGTCGCTATGTAACGAACGATCCAGGATGCCGTATGTAGCGCCAGGCCTACGGCGAGTAGCGCGCGCCCGATGCTGTTCCAGGTCTTTGTCTTGCCCAAGGTCGAGCCGACGTAAGACGCCGTCGCCGCCAGATACACCCAGAATGCGATCTTAAACAGCAATGCACCAGTTTGTTCCGACAATGTGATCAATCCTCCGTTGGCTATCCGCAATCCCGAGACCGACGTGCATCTCGAGACCGCGCCTCTGACTCGAGACCCTCCGTTATGGGGTTCGAAGGTTAGATTGTGTTCCGACAGTCCCGTCAATCCGCTTTTGGATTGGCTGGGACACTGCGAAAGGCAGATTCGTCGCGTCTACGGTTCCTGATGCCGGACAAGCCTTGCTCGAGCCGACCGCCGGCGCGCTCCCTGACCGTCAGGACGCCGCCGAGCGCAACTGCTCGAAGTCCCTATCAAAGATCGACCAATCGGCGCGTGATGTCGCTCCAACGATGATGTGCGAACCCTTTGGCCCCGGAGAGACCAGCATCCTCACAGTGCGGTGAACCGAGTAGAAAGACGCGAACACCCCCAGCAATATCAGGCCGAAGCCGGCGTAAACGACCGGCAGGCCCGGATTCCTCGAGACCTGCAGGACCGTGTAGTCAACGGCACGTGCCAGCTCGATGCGGTAGCCTTTGTAGCTCGCCGACCCGGTCACGGGCAACCAGCCGATCCTGGTCCAAGCGTCAATGCCCCTGTACTCGGGGAATCTGTCATTCACCAATAAGTCGCACGCCGGATTCAGAGGCATATCAGAAGCGTTTATCTGCTCGCCGCCGACGTAATTTGGCGCCAGGTTATGGATGAATAACGTGAGCTTTTTGCTGCCCAGCCGGACCTGCTTCATCGGGTTGTCGTCGGCAGCTATGCCGTATCTGAGCCCCTCCGGGGTTTCTGCTGCGCTGATTTTGTAGCTGATTTCAGCGCTCTCCCCACTCGGGGCCGTGACTCTCAGAACCAGTTTTTCCAGGCCGTAGCTCGACTGGAAGAACGACGTGCCCTTATAGGTCAGGGGCGCGTTGACGTCGATCACCTTTTGGGCAGTCATCTTCCCGCGGTCGTAGACTCGCAAATGGCTCTTGTACCCTGTGGCGCGATGCTGGTCGTCGTATTGGATTCTGAAGCTTAAGAGCTCGACCGTGAAGCCGAGTCGGGCGAACTTTTCCGCGTCGATTTCGCTCGCCTGCCCAGATTCCAGTTGATACGAGTCCGCCCTCTTTCCTTCGGCGATCTTCACATAGCCGCGCGAGCCCAGCAGGCTTCCCGCTACCGCCCCGGCAAAAATCACCAGGATGCTCAGATGTGTCACGTATGGGCCCCATACGCCGAGCCTGCCCCTGCTTGCGTGGATAAAGATGCTGTCGCCGGAGCGCTCGCTGATCACGTGGTAATGCCTAGCGCGCAGCGCGGCTGCAGCTTTCGAGGCAGCGTACTCGGGTGAGGCCGTCGAAGGGATCTTCTCCGACCGCTGGAGCCTGGCAATTTCATCCGGTTCGACGACCACCCGCGGGCGGAACGTTCGCCGCCACGCGATCCCGAACCTCTTGATACTGCACACCGCCAGGTTCAGCGAGAAGAGCCCTAACAGCAGGGTATACCACCCCGAATGGTACACGTCCGTAAGACCGAGGCCTCGGAGGATTCGGTACCCCTTTTCGCCGTATGCCCTGATATAGGCCCCGGCGGGTGCGTTTTGTTCTATGATCGTGCCCACGATTGACGCCGCCGCGATGACCAGCAGGAGCACGATAGCGGTTTGCATCGAGCCAAAGAAGCTCCACAGAGCTTCCAGTGCGCCGATCTCCCTTGCGCTGTTCCCGTCTTGGCGGCCCGAGTTGCTTTTGGGCTCGATGGCGGTCTTCCTCAATGTGATGCCTTCAGTGCAGGTATTTCCAGTACGCTTCTTACCTGGTGAGCAGGCAGGTTCCTTCGCCGAGCGTCCGGCTTGCCGCGTGAAGCGGGCGGTCCTACCTGGGGCAGTTTTTCGGGAGAATTTTTCCCTGGGAAGAAGGAGATAACGTCGTGATAGGCGTAGCTAGCAATGATGACCCGCGAACATAGGTTCGAAACAATAGAGCATACGGCTGATGTCGGCGTCGTCGGTATCGGAGAGAACATGGCCGAGGCGTTCGAAAACTGTGCTTACGGGATGTTCTCCCAGATGGCCGACCTGAGCAAGTACACCCCGGACAAGCATAAGCGTGTTGTAGCCGTGGGCCTGGACAATGTCGAGCTGCTGCAAAGGTTCCTGTCGGCCCTGCTGGTGCTGTTCGACGCCGAAGGCCTGCTGCCCGTCGATATAGAGATCACCGAAATATCGTTCGGCCGGCTGACGGCCTGGGTGGAAGCGAAGAAGATCGACGATACCATCGAATGGCTTGGCCCGCAGATCAAGGCGGTCACTTACCACCAGATGGCTGTGGAAGACTCGGGCGGCGAATGGCGGGCCAGGGCGATATTCGATGTCTAGTTGCAAGTGCTCGCAGCTTATTTCGGCCCACATCCCGGCAGACACAAGCTGACTACGGAAAGACGCAAGGATTAACTCTTGCAATACTGTCTTTCCGAGCGGAGGGAAGAGTTTCATCGCAACGGCTCGGACGAGGTTTCCGGAGAAGCGGACTCACGCATAGAAAGTCTTGAAACAGGCGTTGCGACGGGCGTGTTTGCGGCGATTCTGCCGCTTAATTCCGCCTGGTTGAGGAGCGTCGGGTGGCCGTAGACGTGCAGGTTCGGTTCCGGGGGAATCACGTCCCGCTGAACCTGTTCAGGCATTCGGGCGTCAAAGGAACGGATCCTGAGTCGAGTTCCGGATGCCGGGGCACGAGGCGTTTGCGCCTGCAAGACTGAACCGATACCCGAAACGGCCGGGTTTGCGTCCTGTCGTAGTACCTTCTGAAAGGAGCGAGGCGCGTGGAGCTGAGCCAGCGGCAGAAGCAGATTCTGCAATACATTGTGCAGCACACACAGACTCAGGGCTATCCGCCGACGGTGCGCGAGATCGGCCAGGGGGTTAATCTCAGTTCGAGTTCCACTGTACACGCTCATCTTCGCGCGCTCGAGCAGGCGGGGCTGATTCGGCGCGATCCTGTCCTGACGCGTGCGATACGGGTTGTGGCAGGGAACATCGAGTCGTTCAGGCCGAAGCGGGTGGCGAACCTGCCGGTGGTCGGACGGGTTGCTGCGGGGAGTCCAACGCTGGCCGCTGAGGACATCGAAGACACCTTTCCGGTCCCCCTGGAGTTTCTGTCGGGAGCGGAGGGGTTTATGCTTCGGGTCAAGGGCGACTCGATGATCGATGACGGGATCAGAGACGGCGACTATGTAATCGTCCGCCGGCAGCAGACGGCCGAGAACGGCGATACGGTGGTTGCGTTGGTGGAAGACGAGGCTACGGTGAAGCGTTTCTACCGGGAAGAGGGGCGTATCCGGCTACAGCCGGCGAATGCGTCGATGGGGCCGATGTACTTCGACAGTGTGACCATTGTGGGCAAGGTGGTGGGGCTGGTGCGCAGGTTTGACTGACCCGTGCCAACAGCCGACGGCGATGGCTGCGCAAACACCGTCGATCCGAATCAGCCTGTATGAAGAGCGCCCGCCGAACCCTTCCGCGGAGTTCGTTCTGTATTGGATGCCCGCTTTTCACCGGGTTGAGTGGAACTTCAGCCTGCAGCGGTCGGTTGAGTGGGCCATGGAGCTCGGAAAACCTCTTGTGATAGTTGAGGATCTCCGATGTGACCGCCGCTGGGACTCGGACCGGTCGCACCTGTTCGCTCTTCAAGGTATGGCCTCAAACGCGCGCAAATTAGCCCGGAAGCCTGTACGTTACTATCCTTTCGTGGAGCGCGAGCCGGGCGAGGCCGAAAAACTGCTGGAGGCCCTCGCACAGCACGCTTCGGTCATCGTGACGGATGAGTACCCGTTGAACGAGACTCGCGCCGCGGTGAGATCGCTGGCGTCGAAGGTGAAAGTCAGGCTGGAGCTGGTGGACTCCAACGGGCTTCTGCCACTCAGGGCCGCGCGGAGAGTGTTCGCTACGGCCTTCAGCTTTCGACGCTTCCTGCAGAAGGAACTGCCGCACCACCTGGTTGATTTTCCTCGTCCTGATCCCCTGGCCGGCGCCTCGCTCAGGGTGATGGGGCAACTGCCCAAACGGATAACGCGCAACTGGCCCGCCGTCGACGCCGCCGCGGCTGCGAACGACGCCGACTTTCTGAGGCGAATACCGATCAATCACCAGGTGCTCCCGGTGAATATCGCAGGCGGCAGCGACGCGGCGCTTGCTGCCCTCGACAGATTCCTGACGGAACAGTTGGCTGCCTACCCGGAGCGCCGCGATCACCCGGATGACGATGCAACCAGCCGCCTCTCACCATACCTGCGGGCCGGGCATATCTCGGTCCACCAGGTTTTCTCGGAGCTCGCCCGGAGAGAGGGCTGGGACGTGGGCAGGCTGAGCCCTTTCGCATCGGGCTCGCGGGTCGGCTGGTGGGGGATGAGCCCGGCTGCCGAGGCGTGGCTGGATCAGTTGGTCACTTGGCGCGAGATCGGCTACAATATGTGCTTCGAGAGTACGGATTACAACATCTACGAATCTCTTCCGGGATGGTCCAGGGCTACACTTGACAGGCACTCGGGGGACCGCCGCGACTACCTCTACGACCGGCAAGAGCTCGAGCTTTCGCGCACGCACGACGATCTCTGGAACGCCGCCCAGAATCAGCTCGTGCGGGAGGGTCGCATCCACAACTATATGCGAATGCTCTGGGGCAAGAAGATACTCGTGTGGTCGCATCATCCCCGAGAGGCGCTTGAGACAATGATCGACCTGAACAACAAATACGCGCTCGACGGGTGCGATCCCAACTCCTACACCGGCATATTCTGGTGCCTGGGCAGGTACGATAGACCATGGGGGCCGGAGAGGAGCATTTTTGGCACGGTCCGACCTATGACGACCGAAAGCGCAACGCGCAGGCTCAGGCTGAAAAACTACCTCCGGCGATACTCCTGATCCCGTGACCCGCGTGCTGTTGTGATGGACCCGTTTCGGGCGACTCTGCCGCTTCGTTCCGCCTGGTTGAGGAGCGTTGGGTCGCCGAAAAAACATGACAGTCCAGTTCTACAGGAATCAAATCACGCTTAACCTGTTTGAGCATCAGGGCCCCGAAAGAATGGCTCCTGAATCGGGTTCAGGATGACGGGGAGCTGGACGTTCCTGCCGTAACCGTCAAACCATCCGCACCTTGCGAGGTGTTTGCTGCTGGTTCATACTGTCTCCATTGCTGAGTGCGTGGA
>JBMFPI010000099.1:0-10400 GCA_049969195.1 Armatimonadota bacterium | reverse complement strand
AGCGTCCCCGATGTGCGAGAGGAGCTTGTCCGGGAGATCAAGGACCGCATTGCGCGAGGCGACTATGAGGTTAGCGGCGAAGAAGTTGCCGAAATGATGCTGAGGCGGCTTGCCGCGGATAGGATGCGTTAGTCGGCACACAGGAAGTCCCTTGAAGCCGGGAGTGGTGGCTTGCAGCCACGCCCGGCTTTTTTGGCAACACGAGAATGCAGGAGTCAGGCCGCGGTTTGGCTAACACGGACTTGAGAACTGGGCGGGAGACAGGAGTGGCGGCGGTTTTTGCAGTCGTAAACCAGAAGGGCGGAGTAGGCAAGACGACAACGGCAGTCAATCTTGCGGCGTGCCTTGCTGCGGAGGGGCATAAGTGCCTCCTCGTGGACACTGACCCGCAGGGGAATGCGACCAGCGGGGTCGGCGTGGTGAAATCGAACGTGGGGCAGTGCATCTATGACGTGCTGATCAACGATGTCCCGATTGAACGAGTGATCGTGCCCACCGAGACCCCCAATCTGTGGCTTGTTCCTGCAAAACTGGACCTCGCGGGCGCGGATATAGAGCTTATGTCTATGATGTCGAGGGAGACCAAGCTAAGGCAAGCTCTCAAACGCGTTGAAGCGGATTACAGGTTCATCGTGATCGACTGTCCGCCCTCATTAGGCCTGCTGACGGTTAACGTGCTTACCGCGGCACGATACGCTATTCTGCCCATCCAATGTGAGTATTATGCGCTCGAAGGCATAAGTCAACTTATGCGCACGATCCGTCTGGTCCGGCAGCATCTCAACCCTGATCTCGAGATTGCATTCGTGCTGCTAACGATGTTCGACTACCGAACAAACCTTTCACAGCAGGTAGTTGATGAGGTACGGCGGCACTTTGGGGATAAGGTGTCTCAGGTGCTCGTTCCGAGGAACGTTAGACTCAGCGAAGCGCCAAGCCACGGGAAGCCGATAATCAGTTACGATCCGAAATCGAAGGGGGCGCAAGCGTACAGGAAGTTTGCTGCGGAGGTGATAGCATTTGGAGAGAAAAGGTCTGGGTAGAGGTCTTGGGGCGCTGATTCCCGGGGCAGAGAGGACGGAGAAGTATCCGGGAGTAGAGCTGGAAGTGGATCGAATTGGGTTCAATCCGTACCAGCCTCGGGAGTCAATAGACGAGGAGAAGTTGCAGGAGCTGGTCAACTCGATTCGCGTGCACGGCGTGCTGCAGCCGATAGTAGTGCGGCCGGGCAGAGGTGGAGACTACGAGCTTGTGGCGGGTGAACGCCGGCTGCGGGCGGCCATCGCGGCGGGCCTAAAAACCATCCCAGCGGTGGTGCGGGAATTGACTGATGAGCAGAGCCTTGAGGTAGCTCTGATAGAGAACCTTCAAAGAGAGGATATCAATCCAATCGACGCCGCGTTGGCCTATAAGAGGCTCACGGAAGAGTTCGGGCTGTCGCAGGAAGAGCTCGCTTTTGGCTTGGGGAAGAGTCGCTCGGCGATCGCCAACACTCTTCGGCTGCTGAACCTGCCGGAAGAGATACAGGAGCACGTGAAAGCGGGACGGTTAACAGAAGGTCACGCCAGGGCGATCCTGGCTGCAGAGGACAAGGCTCTTCAGCTCGAGATGTCTAAGCGGGTCCTGGAGACGGGGCTCTCTGTGCGGGAGGCAGAAAAACTGGCCAAGAGGTGGTCGGGCGCAGGCGGAGTAGTCAGGCCACAGGGTGTTTCACGTGAAACATCGGAGCGGCACGACGATCCAGACATCGCTGAAATCGAGTCCCAACTCCGGGAGCTCTATCGAACGAAGGTCCGAATTGTCATCAACAAGGACCGGGGCCGCATCGAGATCGAGTTCTACTCTGCTGAGGACCTGCAGAGAATCCTTAACATGCTGGCCGGTACGTAGAGCAGGTACGCAGATTGGGCGTGTTACGAGGAAGCGTCTTCCACAGAACACGGGAAACTGATTATGCGCCGACTGCGAAGCCGTAAGAAACCTCACGCAATCTGGCCCCTGCCTAAATCGAGGCACGCAACCCGCGGTGGACACTCACGAAGAGTACCTGCTCACCCACTGTGGCCCTCGTCTCCCCGGCAGGTAAGTCTGGCCACGCAAAATCTTCTAAGACCTCGGTCGCTCCGTTGGCTTGCAATGTACGGCACGGGGCTCAGCAGCCCCGCTTATACTCCTAGACGAGCGTGTCGTTCCTGAGCGTGCGCGGCACCGCGATATCGAAGCGCCCTAGGAATTTACGCGGCCGTACGAGGCTCTTACAATAGGCACGTTTTCGATGATTCTCCGGCTTGGTCGAGGAGCATCGAATCGCTACAAAGCCTGTGTCAGCGTTCTATCACAATTAGCTCGGCCCTGGTAGGATCACCTCGTCAGATCGGCCCTGGCACTGGGGCAGAAGCGTCGGGATGGAGGGCACGCTCTGCGGGAGACGCTTCCAGTTTTCTTACGAGTCCTTGCCCAGGTGTACAGGCGAGTCCATATTCGAGACTTAGCTTGTGGGGATAGCTCTCAACACGACACCCAACCGGCTGCGGTCACAGTGGAGGATGTACCATCGCGACATCCTGGTGCAACAAGGCCAGTCTCCGGGCTCAGGGAACTCCGATCGGCTGGACGATTTGGCAGCCCACGTGCACTGGCGGGCCCTAGGGGCGCCACCTTTCAACGCCGGGAGTGCTATCGCGAACGCTTGCTTACAAGCTACCAGCATATGTAGTACGCCGCGATTAATGAGGGGCTAGAAGTTCCAGTCCGAAAGATTCGAAGCACTCTCCTACAAGCTCGCGTCGTGTTGCTTCGCGAGCTGTGCGCTACTTGCATCCCATGGATCGGGACAACGAGTGAGATAGACGAGATGCGGAGACACAGGCGGGCTGACCGGTCTACAGATGAGTAGGGCGTCTCCTCGTCCAGGAGTCTCTGCGTACTAGATGCACCCGCGAATTAGCCCCAGCTGCCGCGCCCGCCGGATGAAAGAGGTCGTCGCGATAGACCGCAAGTCCCGCGTTCTCAGCGCTTCGATGCTCATCAACCAACCGACAGAATCCCTGGAACCGAGCTCATTCCAGCAACCTCAATAAGCGATCCCCTGCCCTGGACAGGACCGCCTCGCGCAAAGACGCTCCGGCCTCAGATCGGGCCATGACTGCCGGTCCGTGAGAGATCCGATGCCCCGGGATGCGCAAGATTCTTGCAGAAATAAACTCACCCGGGTAGACGATCCGGTGATCCGGTGGTATAATAGATCGGATAAGTGACCTGGCTTGGCCGACCCAGGTACGAGGAACTGAATAATGGCAATAGTGGAGCCGCTACCAGAGTGCATCCGGTCCGAGTTACGGAGAATCGCGGGGCCCAACGAAGAAGCAAAGCTCGCCGTATCCACGGACATAGATGGAGGCGGCAAGTTCGGCGAGCGTTGGCTCGTGGCCACAAGAGAATACGCGTATGTGTTCTTGCCCGAAGGCGACAAGGCACATCTCCTGCACTCCGTCCGCCTCAAAGACATCGCTGAGGTCAACGCCGAGTTTCTGGTCGGCAGCGGTGTCCTGGAGGTCTCTGTTGACGGCAAGGTAATCGACCTTCTTCATTACACTCAGTCCCTGGCCCCCCGGTTCAACAAAGTAGCTAAGGCGCTCGAGTCCCTGTCGAAAGACGAGGAGTTGCCGCCGGATGATGGTGAAGAGGACCGGCGGTGCGAAACATGTGGACGGCTTTTACCAGATGGCAGTAAGGTCTGCCCAGCTTGTCTCAACAAGGCCAAAGTCCTCAAGCGCCTGCTGGCTCTAACCAGGCCTTATTGGGGGAGGTTATGCCTGGTTCAGATGCTCATGCTTCTGACGACCGCAATCGGCCTGACGATTCCGTACCTCAACAAGCCTTTTTGGGACAATCTGTTCGGGCGGGCCGTGCACCTGCCATTTGTCATCCCACTCTCTGGCCGATCCACGCGCGTTGACATTCTGGTCACCATTGTGCTGGCCTATGTGGTGATATGGCTTGTCTCCTGGGCGACGGCCATCCTGCAGGGTCGGCAGACCGCATGGCTGGCCAGCCGGCTTACTCTCGACGTCCGCATACAGCTCTATCAGACCCTTCAGCGCCTGAGCCTCAGCTTTTTCGACAAGCGGCAAATAGGCTCGATTATGGCCCGGATGACTCAGGACACCGGCGCGCTCAACAGCTTCATGAACAACATTGTGTCCTCCTATGTCACCGGGGCCCTGCTCCTCGTGGGCACCTGTGTGATGATGTTCCATATGTCCTGGCAATTGGCGCTCTGGGTTTTGGTTCCGAGTCCGCTTGTCGCGTTGTTGTCCGGGCTGTATTTCAGGAGGATGATGCGTCGATACCATAGATACTGGCACACGGTGTCACGCGTCGCCGCGGTCCTGCATGACTCGCTCGCCGGCATAAGGGTCATCCGCGCGTTCGCCCAGGAGGCGCAGGAGATTGCGCGATTCGAGCAACGCACCGGCGCGGCCTACGACGCCGAGGTGCGCCTAGCAACCGCAGCCAGTACCTTCTGGCCGACTATAGGGCTGCTGACCCAATTCAGCACCGCGCTCATCTGGCTTGTCGGCGGCTACGGGGTAATAGCCCACAACCAGAGCCCGGGGACACTGATGGCCTTCCTCGGATATATAAGCATGTTCTACGGCCACTTGCAGGTCATCTGCCGAAGTGGCGACTTCATGTCCTCCAGTCTCACCGCGACGGAGCGCATCTTCGAGGTGCTCGACCAGGACGTGGAAATCGCGGACGCCCCGGACGCGGTGCCGATGCCAAACATGAAGGGAGAGGTGGAGTTTCGCGGCGTCTACTTCGGCTACGAGGCCATCAATCCCGTGCTCAAAGACATTAACTTGCACGTCAAGCCCGGTGAGATGATAGGCCTCGTAGGTCACAGCGGAGCCGGCAAGACCACTCTGATCAATCTGATCTGCCGTTTCTACGACGTCAGCGAGGGCCAGATACTCATCGACGGTGTCGATGTTCGCAAGATCAGGCTGAAGGACCTCCGCAGTCAGATAGGGGTGGTTCTCCAGGAGCCGTTCCTGTTCAACGGAACCATCATGGAGAACATCGCTTACGCCAAAAGAGACGCGACCCGCGAGGAGATCATACGCGCGGCCAAGGCCGCGAACGCCCACGAGTTCATAATGAGGCTACCGGACGGCTACGACTCGCAGGTCGGCGAACGAGGGGGACGGCTCTCAGGCGGAGAGAGGCAGCGTATATCCATTGCAAGGGCGATACTTTGCGACCCGAAGATACTGATTCTCGACGAGGCCACCTCCTCGGTTGACACCCACGCGGAAAGCCAAATACAACAAGCACTGACGCGGCTGGTGAAGAACCGGACCACATTCGCTATTGCCCACAGGCTCTCCACCCTCCGACAGGCCGATAGGCTTGTCGTGTTGGAAGAGGGACGCATCGCCGAAATGGGCACTCACGACGAATTGATGGAGCGACACGGAGTCTATCGCAGACTCGTGGAAATTCAGCAGGAACTCTCCAAGATAAAGGCGGTGGACGGATAGGCATATGCCTGACTGGACGCTGGACTACAAAGACGACGTCGAATCAACCGGTGAGCTGGAGTACCTGGATCCGAGCACGCTCACTTTCGCCAGGCGGGGCGATGCCCTGGTTCTGACGGTTGCAAACGACAGGTCATATCTCAAAGTCCGGCCGGTGCGTGCGTTCCCGCTCACGGAGCTGAACGAGTTCATCAGCCTAATCGACGCTATCAGCGGACGGGAGATCGGGACGCTCAGGAGCATTCGTGACCTCGACCCCGCCACAAGACAGCTCGTTCAGGCCGAGCTCAGAAAGCGCTACTTCATCCCCAAGATCACCAGAATCATTGAGGCGAAAAAGGAGTTCGGAACCATATACTGGGACGTGGAAACCGATCGGGGCAGACGAAAGTTTATGATGCGCAACATTCGCGACAGCATACACGAGATTGAACCGGGTCGTTACCTTGTAATCGACATCGACGGCAACCGCTTCGAAATCCCGCAGATCGCCGATCTGGACTCTCGCAGCCAGGCTACCTGGGAAAGGCTGATTTGACGCCGCTGGCTTTCCCGAAAGCAGGCCCGGTCCACACCCGCAATGCGCTAGTAGGGGCGCTGCTAACTGACACGCTGGGTTCAGGCCCGCGCCTATGGTGCTGCGACCTCAAATGTCCCGTCGACCGTTTTTTTCTCGCCCGCTGCGGAGATCTCTACCTTGACCGGCACTGTGCCCATCTCCCCTAGAGGGGGCTTGGCTTTGAATGTGGCAAATGCCACGCCGCCTTCCGGCCCGGCCAGAAACTCGCGCGCATCGGCGTTCCTCCACAGCTCCCAACCTACAGGGAGCGTTATCTTGACACTGCCCCGCATAGGCCGACGCGTATTATTCTTTACTAGAACCTGAATAGTCACGTCCTTCACGTCCGCACGCACCTCTGCTGACGGAAGCCTGAGCTCGACCTCGAACGGGTCAACGACGTCGAAGCTGATCAATGCGCCCCCCAGGCGCGCATCAGCGGATTTTACCTCCGCCCCCAGAGCCCAACTACCGACGGGCATCTCGGTTGGCACGACGGTTCTGAACTCGCGCGAAATGTGTTTCTTCGGGGCCAAGCCCTCAATTCTGATCCTTTCGCTGTTCAGATACGCTCCGGCCCTTCCCTCGCCGGCAATCACGTATGTCCTAGCGTCCAGAGTCTCGGTTCCGGAATTGGTCAGGTGGAATCGACCTACCAGCTCCTCGCCTCGTGCGATGACCGCATCTTTGAGGTCGAATCCGAGAACCAGCGGCTTGAGGGACGCCATTTTCTTCGTCACAAGCACGCAGTGCCGGACGTCTCCCACCTCTTTCGAGGGCACCCACCCGGACTCTTCAGGCCCATACTTGACATTGACCTGGAACCCTATCTTCTTGCCCGCCGCCGGCTTAAACCCCCGGATAAGGGCTATGGGCACGCGCATTTCAATCGCGTAGCAATCTGCCGACCCGCTTCCCTTCAGCTCAACCATCTTCGCCTCGGCGTCCGTGACCGGCGTGGCAACCGGCGACTTGATATTCCTCGACTCGTACCGGCACACGCTCAGCGTCAGGTCCCCCTCTGGCCCGCGAGTTGCCCGGAACTCGAAGTTTTCGTCCCCGTGGAACCACCCATCGTCGTTGGCATCGAGCACACACAGCATATCGATCGGTTTGTTCGACTTCGCTGCAACATACAGATTCCTGGAATCCCAGTCCGCAAACGTATCTACCTGCCAATCGCCTTCGGCACAGGAGTAGAACCTGTCCCACTCGCCGTCCTCTATGATCCCGTCGATAACCGGGGTCCGCCTGAAGATGTCCGTGTCGGGCGTTACTAGTGACCAGGCGGGTCCGGCCGTTGTCTGTGCTGACGGCGCCGCTGGCGTGACTGCAGCATCAGTCGGCAACCCCGCCTCTTGAGACAACACCCGCGGCGCCAATGCCGCAACCGCAAACCCGGTAATTGCAATGAGGACAGCAACTCGAGAGATCACTGTTCTTCCTCCATACGCGAATCGCTGCGAACCGCGTTGATTATAGTGCAGCACCGCCCGCGCGTCAACGGTTGCCAGAGGCCGGTGTCGGTTTGGTCTTGCACTCTCGAACGCTCACAAACCCCGTCATCCTGAACTCGATTCAGGATCTATCCCTTCGCAGCGAGGATGCTGCACCAAGTTCAGCATGACGTCGCTCCCGCGCAGATGGACTGTCCCACGTGCAGGCTGTTGCGACGGGCCCGTTTCGAGCCATTCTCCCGCTTACTTGAGGAACGTCGAATCCCCGAGAAACGCCGGGTGTGTAGCCTATCGCAATAGCCTCACGACCACAAAGAGGTAGTTTCGCGATATGCGGCCAAGCTCCTTACGTAGCGGGAGGAGAACCCCGGCGGGAAGAGACCGAACGATACAGGAAAAAGGCGCCAGCCAGCAATACCGCGATCACGACGACCCGGAACAGCACGTATTGCCACGCGCCCGCGACCGCAGGACGCCAATCGTTCACGAGGAAGTTCACCCGACCGATAAACAGCGTCATCCGACCCATTACGGTCGCCCCGAAGATCGCACCAAAGCCGATCATCAGGAACCATCGCCCGGCCGCGGCAGTTCGGCGAACGACTGGATTGGCGTGTTCGAAGCTGAAGAAGAAGTAAGTCATAGACGAAAGAAGAATCACGTAGAATATGACCGCATTCAGGCTGTCCCAGACGGTCATCGAGCCGCCCACGAGAGGCTTCATGGACGCTCCCATCTGGGGAAAGTAGATCTCGTAAAGGTCGCGAAACATCAACCCCGCAGAAAGGCCCATGAAAAGGCCGAAGATCACCCGGCTCACCCACGCGTGCTTGTTGGAATACATAAAATAGAACATACTGCCCAGAACGGCGGCGAAAGCCCAATACCAGTGCCCCTTTGTTACCATGGGCTGCCACCACTTCGGCGCCAGCACCTGCGACCAGGTTATATACACCCCGAAGCCCGCTGCAAGCCCGATGAATATGTGCTCGAACAGCCGGTAGAACCTATTCTCCGCGAACAGCACGCTGTAGATGGCGAATGTAGACAGTGCCCCGCACCAGACCACGATCGACTTCAAGTTGTCGTTCAGCCACTCAGCCACTCTGCGTTCCTCCTCGGACATTCGGCCGCCGGCGGGTGAGCGCATATCCGATGTTGCCCAGGATAATAAGCAGGATGATGAATATATGAGCCGAAGAAAGGGCCCATGAAGAGGCGGCAGCGTCTGTACGCTCATTGCCCATCCCGATGAGGGTCTCATACTGTGCGGCCCCGATGACACCATTAAGCATCCCGCTTAGCTGCCCCGAATCAAGATAAGGGTACGCCTCCGCCGACATCACCGCCGTCGGACAAAAGATCAACGGCACATTGTAAGGCTGGTTGAAATAGGCGATCCACGATGAAACCGTGCCCGACGGGGTAATCTCCGCCACCGCCCCGATATCCCTATGATCCCGCACACGCGCGGTTAGGGGGATGTTCTTGAGTTTCTTGCCGAATCTGTCTACCTTGAACACGCCGGTAAAGCTCTTGCCCATGCCGCGGATGATCGCATACATCGGGCCGGGATTGTAGCCCAGATGCACCCAGTCCTTGCCGTACGTCTTGCCCATACGCCTGGCGATCTCGACCCCGTCGTCGTAGGTCAACTGCGATCCGAGCTGGTCCCAGCTCAGGACCACGAATTTCGTTCCCTTTGCGAAAAGATGGGTCATGAGCGCCCGGGTCTGCGGCTCGTTTTCAGCCCTGGTGCCCGGTCCCCACACGGTGGACAGGATGACGATTTTGTCCTTCGGAACCCGGTCAAGCGTGTTGTACGCGTTCCTGACCTCGCTGAATACGATGCCGGGATGCCGCCTCGGCCTCTGAAGCAGCGGGACAGCAATCACTGCCGCTATCAAGAGATACAGAATCCGGCGGTCAATGTTTTGCAGTCGAGTCAGCATATCTTTTCCGATGGTCGACTATGCCGCAACCCCATCACCCGGACGCCGCACGTCCCGCGGAGCAGCGGCCACCTACAGCCGACGCTCGTCGCGTCGGGCCTGTGCTCAGGACATTGTTGCTATAGAATGCTAACCAGGCGTTTCGGACGATTCGACGCTCCTCAACGCAGGCAGCACAATTGCCGATGACGCCCTTAATGCAACTGCCTGAGTTGCACGCTAGAGCTGTCTATCGAAGAAGCTTCCTCTTTCCAGGCTCAGCCATATGCGCAGGCCCATCGCCAGGCCGCCCACCGCAACGCCGAATGCAATCGCCCGTTGCGCAGCCATGTTCGGGCCGGTCAGCAGCCAGTAGCCGATTCTCTCGATCCTGAAGGCAGACAGTATCCCGCTCTGCGGCAGCCAGTCCGTAATCACGGCGCCGACCGGCACGAGAGCGAGCATAATGACAGCCGCGGCCGCCATCATAAGCGCGGCCTCCAGCGATTTGATCCTGAACGCCCGGTAGGCCGCCGACACGATATAAAACGCAATCAAGGAGAACATCGTGGAATCGAGCGAGGTCAGGAAACCGTTGAACAGCACGACATAGAGGTTTTCCGGCACCTGCCCGCCTTTGCCTATACCGGCATCCTTCAAGAGCCCGGCAGCCAATATTGAGAAGAACGCCACAAAGAATACGGCGCTGTTATACCACCCTTTGCTGCGTTTGCCGACGGCACGTCCGTGTATCAAGAACAGGTTCCATACGCCCAACAGCAGCGCGAAACTGGACACGATCTGGGCCAGCGTCGCGACCACAGGCTGGGCCTCGGTGAGCGGGTTCCTGCGCGGTTTGGTAAAGAACCAGGCCTCAGGAGGCAGAAGGAACTCCAGCGAATAATAC